>CAZKMG010000115.1:0-10303 GCA_964553465.1 uncultured Bacteroidaceae bacterium | reverse complement strand
TAGGAGCTTATAATGTTGTGTGGGTTGCCGCTGGTGAATATAACCTGGACAATTACGGTGGTCTCGGAATTGATTTCTGGAAACAATACGGAGCATACATAAAAAGTATAGATCCTTATCAAAAAAGAGTCCTAAGTATTCATCATACACCTCCGGGATGGAGAGGTGGAAATGAAGCACCTCAATGGTCGACCGGAGAATTCCTTCATAATGAAAAATGGATGGACTTCAACCAGTTCCAGGTTGGACATAATGACTGGCGGCAGGAGAAGATTCCTGAAATAGCCAGATTCGAATATTCCCTTGTACCTTCGAAACCATTTCTATGCACCGAACCCTGGATTGAATTTTTAAAACATGAGACTCCTGCTAATATGGTTCGTTTCGGAGGATGGAGTGCAATTCTGAGCGGAGCATCTGGACATACTTATGGAGCTGGAGGGGTTTGGATTGCACATGTACCTGAGGCTCCAAGTAGTGTGTTCAGCTATGACTTTGACTGGTATCATAAAGCAATGGATTACCCGGGGGGTAATGGGATAAGTAATATGTCACGTTTTTTTCAGGACATAGATTGGTGGACACTGGAGCCGAATCAAAAACTAATTGATGATAATAAGGATAATTTTTGTTCAGCTGTACCCGGAAAAGAATATGTAGTCTATCTCAGACATGGGGGACCGGTTCATGTTAATCTTTCTGCCTCCTCCCCACAAGATAAGTTGATTTATAGTTGGTTTAATCCCAGAACCGGAGAGAATTTTACCTCAGGTACACTGACAGGTGGAGAATCTAAATTATTCAATGCTCCTGACAATTTTGATTGGGTGCTTCACATTTCCAGTACAGCAAAATAAATTGTTGTAAGGCTAATTTTATCATGAAACAGCTGCTGGGGGTTTAAACCCCCAGTTGTTTATGTAAAATATAAATAAATCTCTGCTTTTTTTTTGTAAATATTGACGAAATATCATGCATTCATATTTTCTATTTTATTCAAAATCTAATAAAAAAGTAATGATTAAGACATCTAAACTATTTATTGCATTAACTACTTTATGTTTCTGTTCAAACCTTTTTTCTGCAAGCTACTATGTTGCATCGAATGGCTCTGACTCAAATCTTGGATCGGAACAATTACCATGGCTTACCATACAACATGCAGCAGATATCGCTGTTGCAGGAGACCTGGTTTATATAAAATCAGGAGAGTATAATGAAAGGATTAAAAGCAAAAAAAGTGGATCATCATCTGCAGGTAAAATTACTTTTATATCCTTCCCACGCAGGACAGCTACCTTAAGAGGTTTTGATGTATCACATGATTTTATCAGGATTGAAGGATTTCAGATCACTAATGATATTTCCGGTAAGGCAGAAGATGGAATTACAAGTAGTGGGTCAAACAATGAAATAGTTGATAATTATTTATTTAATATCAAAAAAACAGCCATTTACAGTTCAGGGGATAACTCATATATTGCGGATAACAGGATTTACAAATCACAAATGGGTATCGTGACGTCTGGTATAAACTGGCTTGTTGAGAAGAATGAAGTGGAAAGAATGTACATGTATGGAACAATGGGTGATTGTGATTATTCGCGGTTTTTTGGAGAGAATGGAATCAGTAGAAAGAACTTTTTTCATGGTTCAACTGCTGCCGAAACTGATCCTGCTCACCTGGACTGTTTCCAGACTTTTGATGATGGGATAAATCCTATGAAAAATATAACCATCGAAGATAATATATGTTTCGATTGTGATCAGGGGATAATGGCTGAAGGTCACTTTGCCAAAGTGTCAACAAACCTGCTTGTTAAGAATAATGTATTTGCCCATACACTTGCCTGGGGAGTGTGTTCTGAGGATATCGATCGTGTTCAGGTCATTAATAATACTTTCTATGATATTCGGGTTCATGGAGTAGGCCTGAGTGGATCATATGGTACGAATGGGATTATTAAAAACAATATTTTCATGAATATCAATGAGCGCGCATACATGACTGGCGGAGGCTCAAATGTGGGTGATTATAATCTGGTTTTCAATTGCTGGAAACCGATACCTGAAGGCAGACATGATATTGTGAATGTTAAAGATCCTTTGTTCGTGAATGCAGAGAATAATGATTTTCATCTTATGGAAGGTTCTCCTTGCATTGATGCGGGAGATTCGTTAATGAATGTACCATTATGTGGCGGATCAAGGATAGATATAGGAGCATTTGAAAAATGTCAGGAAAATAAATAAAGAATTCTAAATTAGGAATAAAAATAAAGTTATTATAGTACTTTAAAATTTATTTAAAGCCAATTTCAAATGAAAAAAATGAACTCAACAATTACTACAATTAATCTACCCGCATTCAGAATTGCATATTGGATTATTTTTCTACTCTTTAATGCAAATATATTTGCTAACAACTATTACGTTGCATCAAATGGTTCTGATTCTGGCAGTGGCAGTCAACGATCTCCCTGGCTTAACATTCAGCATGCAGTGGATATTGCTTATCCAGGGGATACGGTTATTGTTGAATCCGGGATTTACAAAGAAAGAGTAATCAGCAATAAAAGTGGAACATCATCATCAGCTAAGATCGTCATTAAGTCCTCTCCAAGAAGAACAGCTATTGTTTGTGGATTTAACATTTCACATAACTATATTCGGATTGAAGGATTTCAGATCACGAATGATATAACAGGAGAGATTAAAGACGGAATAAGTAATAAGGGTTCCAATAATGAAATAGTGGATAACTATTTATATAATATAAAAAGGATTGCTGTGAACAGTATCGGGGATTGGGCCTATATTGCAGAGAACCGGATTTATAAATCACAGATGGGCATTGTTACTTATGGGAAAAACTGGATTGTCGAAAAGAACGAAGTAGAGAGAATGTACATGTATGGAACCCTGGATGATTGCGATTATTCAAGATTTTTCGGGGAAAACGGGATAAGTAGGAAGAATTTTTATCATGGTTCCACAGCAGAAGAAACTGATCCTGCTCACCTGGACTGTTTTCAGACTTATGATAACGGAGGCCCTACTATAAAAAATATAATTATTGAAGACAATATATGTTTTGATTGTGACCAGGGCATAATGGGGGAAGGTATATATATACATAAATCCACACATCTGCTTGTCAGGAATAATGTTTTTGCTCATACTCTTGCATGGGGTGTTGATATCGTGGATATTGATAACGTTCAGGTTTTAAATAATACTTTCTATGATATAAGATCCTATGGTACAGGTATTAGAGGGCCATATGGTACCAATGGAATCATAAATAATAATGTTTTTATGAATATAGGCAGAGCCGCTTATATGACTGGAGGTGGATCTAATTCAGGTGATTATAACCTGATATTTAATTGCAGGGAACCAGTACCTATTGGGATGCATGATATTGTTAATATCAAGGATCCCATGTTTGTGGATCCGGAAAAAAATGATTTTCATCTGAAGACTGGTTCTCCTTGTATTGACGCTGGAGATCCGGCTGATAAAGTACCTTTATGCGGTGGGAAAAGAATTGATATAGGAGCATTTGAGAAATGTCAGGATAAGGAATGAAGAAGTACGAATTACCAATGATGAATAAAAATATAGTTTGCATATTTCAGTAAAATTTTTAAAAATAAAATGCGAAAGATGAACTTAACAGCCATATTAAATAATTTACAGGTAATCAGATTTAAGTTAGCAATTGTTTTTCTGTTTTTTAATTATAGTCTTTTTGCTAACAACTATTATGTTGCATCTAATGGTTCTGATTCCGGCAACGGAAGTCAAAGATCCCCCTGGCTTACAATTCAGCATGCTGTGGATATTGCTGAACCGGGGGATACCGTTTTTGTGGAATCCGGGATTTATAAGGAAAGGATTGTCAGCAAAAAAAGCGGAACATCATTAACTAAAATTGTTATTAAGTCCTCTCCAAGAAGGTTAGCCACTGTTATCGGATTTAACTTGTCTCATAATTACATTCGTATTGAAGGATTTTCAATCACGAATGATATAACTGGTGTGAATGAGGATGGGATTAGAAATAACGGTGCACACAATGAAATGGTAGATAATTATTTATATAATGTGAAATTGACCGCAATAAACAGTACTGGTGATTGGGCTTATGTTGCGGAAAACAGGATATACAAATCACAAATGGGTATAGTGACTTCCGGGAAAAACTGGCTTGTCGAAAAGAACGACGTTGAAAGATTGTTTATGTACGGAACCATGGATGATTGCGATTATTCAAGATTTTTCGGTGAAAATGGAACTGTCAGGAAGAATTATTTTCATGGTTCAACCGCTGCTGAAACCGATCCGGCTCATCTGGACTGTTTCCAGACTTATGATGTCAACGGGTTATCTATGAAAAACATCACTATTGAAGACAATATTTGTCTTGATTGCGATCAGGGAGTTATGGCAACTGCGACAAAAGTGAACGTATCAACAGATATGCTGATCAAAAATAATCTGTTTGCACATACCCTGGCATGGGGAGTGGCTGTGGTTGGAATAAGCAATGTCAGGATTATAAACAATACTTTCTACGATATCAGGGTTTATGGTGCCGGAATCCGAGGAAAACGTGGCACAGATGGGATCATTAAGAATAATATTTTCATGAATATCGGGAATCAGGCATACCTGATTGAAGATAAATCTAATATTATCGATTATAATGTTACTTATAATTGCGGGACACCAAAAGTAACTGGACCTCATGATATTGTTAATCTGAAAGATCCTTTATTTAAGGATGCACTAAAAAATGATTTTCATCTTTTACCCGGTTCACCCTGTATAGATTCCGGAGATCCTGCCATGTCAGTTCCTCCGTGTGGTGGGAAAAGAGTTGATATAGGAGCATTTGAGAAATGTCAGGATAAGGAATAAAAAATTACGAATAATGAATTACGAATTAAAGATTACGAATCACGGTTCATGGATCGTGACTCACAGATCTCTTTATTTGTTGGTATTGTCTATATTATTTTTACTTTTATTTTCAGGTTGCCAATCTGATAAATTCGCATACAAAAACAAAGACCTATCCCTTGATAAAAGAGTTGAAGACCTCTTGTCCAGAATGACCCTAGAGGAAAAAGTCGCACAGACCATAGCGGTCTGGCAAATGGTAGGTAAGGAAGGAAATTTTTCACCCGATAGTGCGAAAAAGAACGCACCTCATGGTCTGGGCGCACTGCACAGGAGATATCTGAATCAAACATTTGATTCTGCAGCATCGGAGTCCAACACCATTCAAAAATATTTTATAGAAAATACCCGGCTGGGCATCCCGGTTTTAATTAATACAGAAGGATTACATGGTCTGATGGCAAAAAATGCTACAGTATTCCCTCAGGCAATTGGTCTTGGAAGCACCTGGGATGAAGAACTTTTTCAACGTGTTTATAGAGCCGTTGCCCTTGAAACACGTGCCCTGGGGATCCAGCAAATTTTTTCACCTAACCTTGATATTGTCCGTGATATTAGGTGGGGGCGTACGGCAGAAAATTTTGGTGAAGACCCGTATTTAACAAGCCGATTGGGCGTGGCATTTATTAAAGCTGTCCAGGGAGAGGGTAATTTAATTGATAATGAGCATGTTGCTGCAACGGCAAAACATTTTGCTGTTTTTGGTCAACCTGAAGGAGGCTTTAACACAGCTCCGGGTAACATTTCTGAAAGAGAAATAAGGACTGCATTCCTTCCTCCATTTGAAGCAGCGGTTAAAGAATCAAATGTAAGATTAATTATGGCTTCGTATAACGAGATTGACGGTGTCCCATCCCACAAAAATAAATGGCTTCTGCGGAACATCCTGAGAAAAGATTTTGGATTTACTGGTGCAATAATATCCGATTATCATGGAATAGACCGACTGTATACTATGCATTTTGTTGCAGGTAACAGGGAAGAAGCTGCCAATATGGCAATTTCTGCAGGCATTGATTTCGATCTCTCAGAACCTCCAGGAAATAGTTATCCAACCCTGGAGCAGCAAATTAATGAAGGGAAAATATCGGAAACTCTGCTGGATGAAGCAGTAGAACGGATTCTTCGTTTAAAATTTGAGCTGGGTTTGTTCGATAACCCTTATATCGATCCCTCAAAAGTTAATGATCTTATAAACAATGAAAATCACAAACAGCTTGCTTTAGAGGCAGCACAAAAATCACTGGTTTTGTTAAAAAATGAAGGAGGTATTTTACCATTGGATAAGAATAAACTGCATTCAGTTGCAGTTATCGGCCCCAATGCCAATGTTTTTCAATTTGGGGATTATTCCGGAAGCAATGATAAAGCATCCACCTTACTTGAAGGTATTATTGAAGCTTTAAGAAAAGACAAAGTTAAATTTGCACAAGGATGTTATTTAACGAAAAAAGCAGGTAGAGGAAGTGTTAGAGATATTGTACTGTGGGACAGAAAAGAGAATATGGAATTAATTGAGCAGGCAGTAAAAGTAGCCAGGTCGTGTGATGTAATTCTTCTTGCTATTGGCGAAAACAATGATCTGTGCAGAGAGGCTGGCTGGGCTAATACTTCAGGCGACCAGTCGACTCTTGACCTCGTGGGGGAACAAAATGAATTGGTGAAGGCTTTGTTGGAAACAGGAAAGCCTTTCGTTGTTCTGCTTTTTAACGGACGACCATTATCCATCAACTATGTTGCAGAGAATGCCCCTGCAATTGTCGAATGCTGATATCCGGGTGAGGCAGCAGGTACTGCTGTTGCTGATATCCTGTTTGGGAAAGTCAATCCTTCAGGAAAATTGTCCATTACTTTTCCAGCTTCAGTTGGCCACATTCCATCTCATTATGATCGCAAGCCATCTGCAAGGCTTAAGTATGTTATAGATACGAAAGAATACCTTTTCCCCTTCGGATTTGGTTTAAGCTATACGACTTTTAACTACAGTAATTTATCTGTCGATCCTCTATCTTTTAAATCGGGGGATAGCACAAATGTAACTGTAAATGTTAAAAACACCGGAAAATTTGCAGGTGACGAAATAGTCCAGCTTTACATCAGGGATTTGGTTGCTTCAGTTACAAGACCAGTGAAGGAATTGAAAGGTTTTAAAAAAATACATCTGGAACCTGGTGAATTGGAAACAGTATCATTTAGTATCTCAGCAAGACATCTGGCCATGTATAATGAAAATATGGAATATGCTGTGGAACCTGGTGAATTTGAGATTATGGTCGGATCTTCATCAAAGGATGATGATCTATTAAAGAAAAAATTCAGTGTATTGGAATAGAGCTTTATATTGTATAGTTATTGATTGATGTTACATAACCTGTAAATTATATTTTTATCATAAAATTTCTTTCAGATTTAAAGTATTTATAGGCTCACCTGATAGTCAAAATATTTGCTTAGACCAAATAATTCTAAAAAAAAAATTACCTTCGAAAGCTATAAAATAAGTCAGCTTTGCACTAATTCCATAAAGTTTAATTCTATTATTCAAAATTACTAACAGAAAGAAATTTATAAAAACAAAAGAATGAAAAATGTTAAATCTTTAGCTGTCAAATATTTATTATTCGCAGCTTTAATTCACCTGAGTTATTTGCCTGCTAATGCTCAGCGGGGAAATTTTTCCAATACTACCCCACAGGAATTGTACGAAAGAGTAATCAATAATCCAGCTTTTATAAATTCCCCAAAGGGTGAAGGTTTTTGCTGGCAGGCAAGGGGAGGATTAAGCCAATTTATTAATAATTATGAAGCCACCAGGAATATTGAATGGCTGGATGCAGGGTTTAATTATTGTGACTTCCTCATAGGCAGAATGGACATTTCACCTGACGGGTATAAAGGATGGATTGGGCCTTTTCTTTCAGACAATAGATACTGGCAGGATGTTCTGGTCGGTGATGCACTCCTTTTTGAAGGAATTCTTGATTATTGCATACTCGTAAAGGAAAATAAAGATTTAGAGAAAAAATACGGGGAGAAAATTAAACCCTATATAGAATCAGTCAAAAAAGATTTCGTGGAAAAATATGATAAACGAGGAACATGGATTGACGATGGGCCATATGGCGGGTACATCAATTCCGATAAATTTTTAAAGGAGGATAATCTGAAAGAATGGATAATTTCTCCCAGGACAATAGAGGCAAATCAGAACCATCCATTTAATAAACAGATGGATGCCGGTCTTGTTTGTATTAAGCTATACAAGCTTACTAAAGATAAATTTTACAGGGACAGGGCAGTCAAAGTTTTCTTTACCGCCAAAAGTCATTTTCAGTATTTTGATAACCACTATTGCTGGAACTATTGGGAACCACTTTATCCAGGAGACATTAATATGGAGAGGAAAAATACCCGCCATGGTGTATGGGTTCATCCCTGGCGTTCGGGTTACCAGGCAAGTGAAGTAGGGAAAATTGTCGAAGCATACAATTATGGGATAGTCTTTGATGAGCAGGATATCAAAAGAATAATTAATACCAACCTGAATGTGATGTGGAATAAGGACAGGGAAAATCCAAAATTTATAAGCTCAAATGGATTAGGAGCCGACGGAGATACTGTTGGACTCGCTGCATTCCAGAATAGATATGGACATTCAAATGTTGCTAAAAATTCCGGTGAATTATGGACAGGACTGCTCGATTTTGACCAGACAATTCGTGACCTTTATGCGCTTCGATTTAAAAATAATCCAGATTCAGAAGCGGCAAAGCCATTCAAGACCAGGATGGAAAATAATCCACCCAGTTTTAAAAGAAAAAATGTAACCGGAAAAGTTATTATTCCGGAAATAAATTTTACTGAATGTAAAGATCTGGACCTTGCCACTGTTTTACCGCACATTGTACCAAAGGATGGGAAATCAATTATCATTTGCAAATCATGGAACCCAAGTGAATTACAGATTGACCTGTTTTCAACAAAAGGCGCAAAGCTGACTAACCTGTATACCGGGAACATCGACAAGCAAAGGATATTTTTAATCACATGGGATGGGAAGGACCCTTCCGGTAAAGTAACTTACAAAGGAGAATATAAAATCAGGTGGACAATTAATGGAGGATACCGTGAGTTCCCTGTCGTAATTAATTAAGTTCCATTCCGCAGACCTTTAAAATTATGTTTCATAATGCTAACAGAAAGAGAATTTAAAAACAGAACAATGAAAAAGGTTACCTGTTTAATCACTAAATTTTTATTATTTACAACTGTAATTTATATGAGTTATTTGCCTTTAATGGCTCAAAGGGGAAATTCCTCTACTGAAACTCCACAGGAATTGTATGAAAGAGTGATCAATAATCCTGCATTTAAGCAAATTGCAAAGACTGAAGTCCAACCAAGTGCAAAGGGTGAAGGTTTCTGCTGGCAGGCCAGGGGTGGGCTCCATCAATTTATAAGTAAATATGAGGCCACCGGGAATACCGAATGGCTGGATGCAGGATTTAAATATTGTGATTTTCTTATTGGCAGAATGGATACTTCACCTGACGGGTACAAAGGATGGATCGGGCCATTTCTTTCAGACAATAGATATTGGCAGGATGTTATGGTTGGTGATGCACTCCTTTTTGAAGGAATTCTTGATTATTGCATACTCGTAAAGGAAAATAAAGATTTAGAGAAAAAATACGGGGAGAAAATTAAACCCTATATAGAATCAGTCAAAAAAGATTTCGTGGAAAAATATGATAAACGAGGAACATGGATTGACGATGGGCCATATGGCGGGTACATCAATTCCGATAAATTTTTAAAAGAGGATAATTTGAAAGAATGGATAATTTCTCCCGGGACAATAGAGGCAAATCAGAGCCATCCATTTAATAAACAGATGGATGCCGGTCTTGTATGTATTAAGCTATACAAGCTTACCAAGGATAAATTTTACAGGGATAGGGCAGTCAAAATTTTCTTCACAGCAAAAAGTCATTTTCAGTATTTTGATAACCATTACTGCTGGAACTATTGGGAACCTTTATATCCCGGAGATATTAACATGGGGCGGAAGGATACTCGTCACGGGGTTTGGGTTCATATGTTCAGGTCATCCTACCAGGCCATGGAGGTCGGTAAAATTGTTGAGGCTTACCATGCCGGAATTGTTTTTGACGAACAGGATATTAAAAGAATTATAAATACAAATCTGGATGTGATGTGGAATAAAGACCTGGAAAATCCAAAATTCATTAATTCGAATGGATTGGGTGCTGATGGTGACACATCCGGGTTAGCATCTTTCCAAAGAGCATATGGGCATTCAAATGCCATTAAG
>CAZKMG010000114.1:5932-10303 GCA_964553465.1 uncultured Bacteroidaceae bacterium | reverse complement strand
TATCGTCTGATTCAACTTTGGGAAGTAGACGATACTATTTCTCAACCCGATGCATCCATATCTGCTGTTAAATGGTTCAATGCAAAATTACAACAGGGAATTGGCGCATTAGAAGAAAATTTCAACAGGTTCAGACTATCCGAAGCCTTAATGACAATTTATAAACTTTTTTGGGATGAATTTTCTTCATGGTATCTTGAGATTGTAAAACCCAAACACAGGAAACCCATTGATAAAGTAACCTATGAAAGCACCATTGAATTTCTGGATATCCTTGTTCGTTTGCTTCATCCCTTTATGCCATTTATCACTGAAGAAATCTGGCATCTTATCAAAGAGAGGGATGAAAACGAAAGCCTTATGATTTCGGGTATGCCAATTTCAGCTCCCTATGATGAAAATCTTATCAGGGATTTTGAACTGGTAAAAGAAGTGGTTAGTTCGGTAAGAATGATACGAAATGAAAAAGCGATTCCAAATAAAAATGCCCTTGAACTTAATTATATCATTTCAGACGGGAATTATAATAACTTCCTTGATCCGGTTCTTTCCAAACTGGCAAACCTCTCTGTCATCATGGAAGCGAAAGAAAAGAGAGATAATGCAGGTTCATTTATTATAAAAAATACGGAATATTATGTTCCATTGGACGAAATGTTGAATATGGAGGAAGAACTGGCTAAACTGGAAAAGGATCTGGAGTATTCTCGGGGATTCCTTGACTCGGTCATGAATAAATTAAACAATGATCGTTTTGTAAAAAATGCTCCTCAAAAGGTCCTTGAAATGGAATTGATAAAGAAGGCTGATGCGGAGAGTAAAATATCTTCGTTGGAGAAACAAATAAATGTAATCAGGATCAAGGGAGAAAATGGATGAAACACCCTGAATACGTTAATGATCTTTTTTTGATAAAAGAAACGGAGGTTGAAGTAAATTTCATTTTAATTTGAGGAAAAATTTGAAAAGATATATAGGATTATTGAATCCAGGTGTTCTTTCTTCACTGTAAAAATATAATGGGGATTATTTTTTCATGTCTTTGCTTTAGGGATGGAAACATATAATCAATTTCAATTTTTAATTATCTTTATCCTGAAGGTTTAAATACCAATAAATCAACTTAAATTACAATAAAATGCGACTACCCCAAAAGCTAATTTCGACGATTTCCAATTCTAAAAAAGCAAACTGGAAGGTTTATATATTAATTCCAATAATTATATTAGGATTTCTCTCAATGACAATTACAGTTATTGATTGGGATAAGGTACAACAACTTAAAGCCAGATACCTCACTCTTGCCGCACAGCATGCAATGGAACAGCAGAAAACCGGCCATTCTTTAGCGGTGCCTATTAGCCTGGATGGAAAAGCAATGGCTGAAGGTGATCTGAAGATCACTAATATAGGGAAAGGATCACTCTTAGTTGATATGAATGCGGCACCAAAAACTGGTAACAGGGAAGCTTCAGAAAGAATACAAATCCAGTTGGAAAAACCTATGGATATGCTTACCGGTTACAGTGGATTAGCCTTGTTTGTAAAAAGCGGTTCCGGAACTTCGCCAGAGGTTCGTGCGGGACTGCGCTTAACAAATTCAGAGGGAAAGGATGCCGAGATAGTTCCGATTTTGCCGGTTCTCAGTGCATGGGGAAATGATATTCATGAGTTATATTTTGATTGGGGTTCCCTTAACTATGATAAAGAAGAAGAGGTTGTTCCTGTTTTAAAAGCAGTTAAAAGCATAGAGATCACTTTCGCTTCAGCCAAGCGGGCTCCAGAGCGTGGAGCATCAGTACAGGCAAAACCTGCAGGGATAACTTTATCGAACCTTCGATTAGTGGATTACCTTGAGGGTTCATACGATCCCAGCCGACAATCCCTGAAATTTGATAACGCTACTGATAAATGGATTCCCGGTGATCAATATGACTTTACACTTCAGCATCGTACACAGGAGGTGACAGGAATTGTTGCTGCTTTTGGAAGTCAAGCAGGGATTCAATCAGCTCTTAATTCCCTTGATATGGCGGCACGTACGCAATGTTGGGACGGATCCTTTCTTGATGGGAGGCGTGGGGCGGTCACTGTAGCCAGTGGCGAATATACTTTTGGATTTGCAATTTATGGACTGTTACATGGATACATGCAATTAGAAAAAAATAAACAGCCTGAACTGGATCAGATTATTACTCTTGGACCTGATACTATGACTCGTCGTGAATTTTATCAGCGAATGTTCTATAGGGCCGCAATGGCAAGGACGGCTGCAACACCATCCAACTATCGCGATGATATCATTGGAGGTAACACGCTCATCACCGGCGCTAACCGTGTTCTTGGATATGCTATTGGAATGCGGATGGTGGCTGATGCACTTACTAATCCCGAATGGAAAAAGCAAGTTATGGATAAGTACAATCCAATCATGCTGGAAATAACTGATGCACAAGGAAAGTTTTCAGGAGGGTTTCCGGTGCTTGGTGAGGGTGACAGATATAATGGCCGTGGAATTCACTATGATGCCGGGTATACACGGGTGCATATGGACTGGCTCGTGGTAGGTACAATTCAAACCGGGGATCCTTTACTTATCCAGATGATGCAGAAGTACCAGACTGTATTCGAAGCAGCAATGAACGAGCAAGGCCTTGGCATACTTCCAATGATTTCAGAAAGAGGTCGTAGGAATTCATCTGTAAGGCTAATATTGCCAGATGCAACATACCAGGTAGGAATAAAATATAAACTTCCAGTTATTGCCCAGTGGGGTTATAATTGCAGCCAGGTAGCATGGGAAGATACTGATCGCCCGCGTAATCACTTTGTCAGCGCTTCAAGAGATCGTGGTTATACCCTAGGGGCTCATATGAGCATTCTTATGGATGATATTCAGGAACAACCAAAACCAAAGGATTTAGGATATTTGTTCCCAAGGCAGTTTCCGCTTTGGAGTACACAGATATTTTCAAAAGAGAGAAAACTTCAACGAACCAGTGTGATGATTTTTCACCCTGATGGCACACAAATCAGCAATTATAGTATTGATATTGGAGAATACCCTGTCACTGTTGGTGTTCCGGTTATGATTTCAAGTAAAGGCAAAGTGACCGCAATTGCTAAAAGGCTGACGGGATGGCCTAAATTACTTCCTGATGGTGCAAAAATAAAATTCAGCGGAGGTATTACTGCTAATGGTCAGGTTGGCAAACCTGTTCAAATAACCCTGGATAAAGAAACTACTATTATCGTAAAAGGGCCTGATACAGTCTTACCACTTGAATTAGGAGGAGACAGTATCCCATTTCTTGCAGAATTTATCCTTACACCTGAAAAAAAGGGTCAATCCATAGAAATAACTATTCTTAGAGGGACTGTACCTTACAGTTTTAAGTTAGATACTGCAAGCAGATAGTTACGGTATTTTAAGGCGAGATCACCTAATTATTGTTTCTTGAAGCAACAGTAATGGTATATTCTCCTGGTCCCAGTTCATATATCATATAGGATGGCCCATCTCTAAATGGGAAATATGAATCATTACCATTTTTCTCAACCAAGGTCAATTCCTGCTGTTGTGTAACAGGTAACCTTACTGCTGCTATGCAGCGGGAAGGAATAGTTATTTCAAATACCTGTTTTTCCTTTCCGAAGGTTTTCCAATTCGAATTAATTATACCATAAGGTGAGAGATAAGAACAATTAACATATTCAAGTCCATCAGGAATAGAAGGGGCAATGATAAAATTCTTAAACCCAGGAAAGTAAGGATCAGGTCTGATTCCTGCCAGCCATTTAAAGCACCATTCAGAAACTGAGCCGAACATCGGATGGCAGTTAGAGTAAACATTGTCGCTCTCTTTCCATGTTTCCCAGATAGTTGTTGCCCCACGGTGGATCATATATCCCCATCCCGGATATGATATACTGTTCACTATTTTAAAAACAGAATTTACATTTCCTGTTTTTGAAAGTGTTTCCAGAATATATTTAGTTCCAAAAATACCGGTCGAAAAATGACCTGAAGGCCCATCTGCCGTTGCTTTTATGAGAGAATCGACAGCGATATTTATTTCACTGTCGGGTATAATACGATGATATAGCAGGGTTGAAAAAAGAGTCTGCCGGTTAATAGGACCCGGAACAGGATTAATCCAATACTTATCCAATAGAATTCCGGTTAATTTATTGGAAAGTTTTTCAAATTTTTTTTCATTTTCCGTATCATTCAAACGGGCAGCAAATTTTTTCATAATAAGAGCACACTGAAGATAATGGGAAGTCCCGATAAGTTCTACAGGTACCTTAACAAGTGACTCATGATCACTCAGACCTTGATTAACGATTCCGGAGGGATGAATCCTGGCC
>CAZKMG010000114.1:511-5922 GCA_964553465.1 uncultured Bacteroidaceae bacterium | reverse complement strand
TAAATCGATATTGTACAATTCTTTAACCAGTTCAATATCATTATAATACAGAAGCAGATTATATTGTGTAATAATAAAGGCTGACTCCCAGGATAATCCGCAATATTTGAGTCCGACATATGGGGCAGTGTCAACGAATACCGAATCATTCACCGCATCTACCCAGTCGTATATTGTTTTTCGGTAAAATGCATGCATATCAAAATTGTATATAAATGCCTCACTGGTAGCATTAAGGTCACCCCCGTAACCGAATTTCTCTCTGGCAGGACAATCTGATTGAACACTTATAAGGTTGTTGAGGAAGGTTCGCCTTGAAGCTTCCTGAACTGAATTGAGAAGCTCTGAGGAACTGGAAAAACTATTTCCGTTTTCAACATGTGTATGAAAAATAATACCCTCTACGTCAGATTTTTCCGGTATATTCCTCAACCCGGAAATTTCCAAATAACGATAAGTATGAAAAGTAAATAAAGGACTGAACCAAACCTCCGAGCTATCCTCGAAAATATATTTATCTGTTTGCCAGGCAATAGAGGGAGCACCTGGCCCACCTATTCCCTTTTTCTTAATTTGTCCACAAACAGAGGTCATTGGATTAAGGTTGCCATTATCATAGACTCGTTCTCCAAACCTGAAATTAATTGTATCCCCAGGCATTCCTGTAAGTTTGATTCTCTCAACCCCGGTAAAATTGACGCCCATATCAGCAATATAGGTGCCATTTTCAGGAGAATATATGTTTATTGCATTTATTTTATCAATTAGTTGTACTGGTGGGAAAAATGCCTTCTGGAGCTTTCCTCCGGGACCTTTTTTTTCAACAGCTTTTTCCCAAAGGGCATCATCAAATCCGGACATTTTCCAGCCCGAAAGTTCTTTGCCGGCATCATATACAACTCCAAGATAAACATTGTTTTTAAGGATTGGGCCATAGGTGTATTTCCAGGTTTTGTCGGTCACAATTTCATGTTTTTTCCCATTGGAGTATTCAAGGGTCAAAAGGGCAATGAAAACTGGTCTTCCATGAGGTAATGCATCTCGGAGGTTTAGACTACCCCACATATCCAGAGGTAGTGGATTATAAAATCCATTCCCAATAGTTGTCCCGATGCAATTCCTTCCTTCTCTAATATTTTCTGTTATATCATATTCGGAATAGTAAATCCTTTTATTGAAAGCAGTCCATGCCGGATCAAGGTAATTGATACCGATATTTTCACCATTTATGTATGCCATATAGTAGCCAGCTGCTGTAATAGAAAGTTTAGCAGATTTTAATCCCTCTTTTACAACAAACTCTTTTCGGAAAATCGGGGCTGGGAATTCACCGAAAAGCAGTGAATCCTTTTCAGGTAATGCTAATGTATCTCCGATCCATACCGCTTCTCCAAAACCAGTTGTCTCGCTTTTTGAAGGACAACCTGAAATGATCAACAGAAGGAAAGAAAACAGTAATATCGATCCTGATACCCGGAATTGAAGGAAGTATTTCATATTTGATTATGTTGAAATGTTTATTAAAAGGTGAACTGGAGTTATTCATCAATATATTCCAGAATCAGTTGAATATCTTTTTCAAAATGAGAATATTGTTGTTCCTTGATGAGCATTCAATAATACATTATGATTTTAAAAACTGGAAGAATTATGCTATCCTTAACACAATTTACTGCACAATATATTTTTCAATTTCATACTCGAATATACAATAATTCATTCAGATTTTTTAAAGGAGAAAACAAACATATATTACTGACGTACTGCTTAAAGATAGAAATATTTACAATTCCTTGAGCATATTTTTTATATTCAATAATATCTTATGTGTCATTATGCAGCTTTAAGGTTTGTTCATTATATTGTTATTCTATAATTTTGATCAAAAGAGGGGGATATTTAAATATTCATAAACACTGAGTCTGATTTACAGGCATGTGAGTTTATTAATACTGATTTTTATGTCGAATTCAATTGGATAAATTGAGATAAAAAATGGTCCATCAAAAAACTTTTTTGTTTATTATTTTGATTTTACTCTCAGTTACGTTGTTATATTCCCAGAATGATACACTCCAACTTAAAATTGAAAAGAATATTCTCAGGTCCGATAATCTTTTGTTTAAAACTGATACTGGAGAGAATAAAATCATTTCAGCAGGTCGAATTAACCGGAATATTGAAGATCTACCCCTGACTGTTTATGTGATTACTCATGAAGAAATCCTTCTGAATCAGTATAATTCTCTTGTGGATGTATTAAGATCCTTGCCTGCCATAATGGTTTCGCAACCTGGTTCCGGAGAATTGGGCGAAAGTTTTCAAATCAGAGGCTTAACAGGCAACCTCTACACCAAAATACTTCTGAACGGTCTGCCGGTAAAACCATCAGTTGTTTCAGGAATGCCTCTTGGGAGTCAGCTACCTATACGTCAAGCCGAGAGGATCGAGGTAATATATGGTACTGCTTCTGCAATTTATGGTGCTGATGCAGTGTCTGGTGTAATAAATATAATTACCAAAGAGGCCACAAAAGGTACATTTGTCAGAGGTGATATCAGTTTGGGGCAGGGAAAATACAATTATATCAATTTCCTTATCGGTGGGAAAGGAGGTAAAAACAATAATATTCTGCAATACAGCTTTTACGGAAGTAAATCTGAATATGATGATATGCATATCCATTATAAGAAGGAGGAGGTTTATAATCCATTGAGCTTTTATCAGAAAGAAGGAAAGAAATTTAACCTGGGGGGAGAAGACTATGAAGCACTGTCGCTAACAGAAAGTTTGTTATTAGCGAATTTTATAGAACCGAAAGATTTTATGAATCAGTATTTTGGATCGCATTATGTGGGAAGTCTTACTGCTCCGGATATGGCATCACTTTCATCCGGATCTCATATGATTGGCTTACAGATGGATTTCAGGGGAGTTCATGTTTCTTATAACAATATGTACCGTAGAACTCATAGTTCTGTTGGTCTATCCCCAGTATTCTATTTATATAATGATCCCCAAAATTACCTTGGTGAATATATTACACAAACCAATATTGGTTATTCAAAGCAATTTCGATTTGTGTCGACAAATACTACTATATCTAATCTGGCGTGTCATATGGATAATAACTCAAACCAGGGGGTCACTTTTATGGAAAATACCAACAAGGTTTACAGATATTCTGCATCAAATGATATTCTCCTTGAGCAGACTTTAACCTTTACACCTTTGAAAGATATGGAACTGGTAACCGGAATATCTTATCAAAAGTCGGGCAATCTGCCGGTAACAAACTACCTGTCAAGTCCTTTTGATGTCCATCTCTATAAACCTTTCAGTACTTCTGTATTATACAGCGATTCTGTCATGGGAAATTATGGAATTCATCCCATAACGTTCAACAATCTCTCTGAATTTCTTCAATTTTATTATATTCTAAGCAGGTTCAGGATTCTTGGAGGTTTACGTTATGATAGGAATACACTGTATGGAAACAGAATGAGTCCACAGGTGGCAGTGCTATATAAATCAGGGAAAAAAACCTCATTGCGGTTTTCAGCCGGAACGGCCTATAAGGCTCCTCCGTCCTCCATAACTTACCAGTCTCTAGCTTACCCGGAGGGTGCAGGAATACATTATACAGTTGTTCCTAATCCTAACTTAGGTCCTGAAAAATTCAATACCCTGGAACTCGGATTAAATAGAAAAATCTTTAAAAGGATTGACCTGGATCAGACTGTTTATTTTTACCAGATAACTGATCATGTCACACCAAAAACTATTTCAATCAGTGAGGCTTATGTTACGGGAGCCATTAATGACTCGGTTACTATATGGGTAAATGCAACCGGTTCATTTTCCAATGTGTTGGGCAGTCAGACCAACCTGAAGTTTCCGGATATCATCAGATCTATTAAAATGAATGCTGAACTTAGTCTCTCATTTCTCAATCGCAGAGACCATCTACCAAACGTGACAGAAATTGTTAAACAGTATCTAAATTTTGTACCAAAACATGAGGGAAAGCTCAAGATCTCAATGTACCCTGTAAAACCACTTTATATCAGCATTGAGAGCCAGTGGATGAGTAAATGGCTTCGTCTGTTAATTCCTTTCGAAAGTATTTATAAAGATCTTTTTAAAAACATGGATGGTTTTTACAGCATGAATATTACATCCAGCTATACACTGAGTCCAAATCTCAAAGCTTTTGTCAAAGTAATTAATGTTTTTGATGAAAAATATGGAGGGATGAACGCAACAATCCTCAAAGAAAATCTTATTTATAATCCTCAATTAAGACGAAGTTTCCGCTTTGGCTTCAGTTATAATCTGAATTGATATAAATTACTGTGAGTGAGCATGAATAAATTATTACTTCTATACCTGTTTTTTTTCCTTTTTCATGGGGGATATCAACTTTCTGTCCAGGCTCAGGTTATTGCAAAGGACGAAAAACCATCCCTTTTAATGGTCTCTGATACGGCCAGAATTCGAGAGTTATCTACCAGGGCCATGAATTTGGCAGGAGAAAATGATTATAGCAGGGCTGAGGAGATTGCAGAGGAGGCACTTCAACTGGCTGGTTCTCTTGGGGATGAAGAAATTGAATTACAGGTTCTTTCAATCCTCGCTACCATTCAAAAAGACCAAAAATTATATGAGGAGGCGATTTTATATAGCCTACAAAAAGCTAATATTTTTGAATTAAACAAAGATACAGCTCGGTTGGTGGATGTTTATGCAGAAATTGCTGGTAATTACTTCAGAATCAATATTTTTGATAAAGCTGGAGAGTACTATACAAAAGCATATAAATTAGTGCCTTCTTCGCATGATATTGAACAGTCAATCTACCTTGAAAATATTGGATTTTGTGCTTTATACGATAACAAACCTGATTCAGCGATAAATTGCTTTATCCGGCAACGAAAGATTATCCTTGAGCATGGCAGGAATGATACTAAAGCACTTTATAATCTTGTTAAAGCCTGCAATAGTGCAAGAAAATTTGAAGATGCTCTTAAATACAATCAAGCATTATTCACCCAATTCAGTTCTAAAAATGAGTATAAAATTATGTCATCACTTAAAAATAATATGGCATATAATAATACCCTTTTAGAACATTACGAACAAGCAATTAAAGACTACACGGAAGCTATTGATTATGGGATTAAAGGGGGAATAAGTGACCAGGATCATGCTCTTCTCCTGACAAATGCAGGAATTTGTTTTCAAAATACTGGTAACTGGATGGGAGCAATCCAGTATTTCCGTGAAGCTGTTAATATGCTGAAATCTACCGAACAATTCGGAGAGAAAGGAAGGGTGGAGAATATCATTTCACAGATTTATTTCCACCAGGGAGATCTTTATAATGCCGGTCTTATTTGCAAACAGGCAAT
>CAZKMG010000114.1:0-501 GCA_964553465.1 uncultured Bacteroidaceae bacterium | reverse complement strand
CCGGTGAAATGGACCAGGTGGCTCAATCTTATCTGCTGTATTCAAGGATTCTTCGGGACGGGAATGACCCAATCACCGCTCTTGAATATTACGAAAAATATTTAAATGTTCGAGACAGTCTCCAGTTTATTGATAAAATAGAAGAGGAAAAATTATCAGGTCTTAAATTGCAACTTGAAAAATCAGAAAAGGATATAAGCCTGAAGACAAAAGCAGAACAGCTAAGGAAACTCACAGTTCAGCAGCTTAAATTACAATTAGATAAAGAAGAGCGGGAAAAGGAACTTCTACAGAGAGAAACTGAGGTGGCGCAACTTGAAAAGGAACGTCTGAGACAGGAAATGGAAATTTCCAGGCAGCAGCATATTGCTGATCAGCAGGAAAGAGCTAAAAAGATTCTTGAGCAGGAGAATCAGGTAAAAGATCTGAAGCTTGAACAGGAAACCAGGAAACAGAATGAACAGAAACTTGAAATTGAAAACCTTGAAAAACAGAAAGAAG
>CAZKMG010000113.1:0-10307 GCA_964553465.1 uncultured Bacteroidaceae bacterium | reverse complement strand
CTTTACAATTCGCAGGAAGTACGCCCCGATCAGGCTGGAAACGTCCGCATCGTAAAAGAACTTTCATCAGTTGTAAACCAGTTTGGAAGGAACCGAGTTTTAAGCGAAACGTATGGCGGATCAGGCTGGGATATGCGTTTTGATGAGCTGAAACGCAATGGCGATTGGGAATACACGTTAGGTGTTAATTTCATGAATCAACACCATGCTTGGATTACCCTTATGGGTGACCGTAAACATGATTATCCGCTGTCTTGGGGCACATGGGAACCTTACTGGAAACAATACCGGTATCAGGCCGACTATTTCGGAAGGCTTTCGGCTGCACTTTCATCCGGGTTGCAGAAAAACAGGATACTTGCACTGGAACCTACAACCACAAGCTGGATGTATTTCGCTCCCCGAGAAGAAAAAAGAAACAAGCGTTATGATGAAATCGATCCCGCTTTCAGAAAGATGCTCGATCTGTTTGAACACTCACAGGTTGAATATGATCTTGGTTGTGAAGATATTATCCATGATTATGGAAAAGTCCAGGGAAAAGAATTCTGTGTAAATCAATGTGCCTATGATATTGTAATTATCCCGGATGTTATGGATAATCTCGAAGCATCAACTTTTAAATTATTAAAAAAATTTATTACAAATGGTGGAACAGTTATTCAGTTTGGCGAAGGTGCGAAATTCGTTGATGCTGAACCTTCGGATGAACTAGTAAAGCTTACTTCTAGTAATAACTGGATAAAACGGGCAGATGTTGATGCCGAAGTAATTAATGAATTTCTTCTAGAAACTGATTTTACAGTAAAAAACACGAATACTAAAGGCGAATTGCATCATATGCGTCGCCAGATGGAAGACGGACAACTACTATTCTTCTCAAATTTCAGCCTGGATAATAATTCAGCAGCTGAAATTACTGTTGATGGAGCATCAGTTGAGGGACTTTCACCCGAGACAGGCAATACATTCCAGGTTGCATATAAGAAGAGTGGAGATAAAGTTAGCTTCCCGATTAATCTTTATCCCAGTGGGAGTTATATGGTTTATGTTTATAAAGACAAGGTTGTTGAACCTGCTGTTGAGACTAAAGAACCTGAACGTGTAATGCTGGAAGGCTCTAAAACTACAATTACCAGGCTTGGCCCAAACATTTTTAATCAGGATTATCTAAAGCTGAGAATTGGAAGCGGTCCGGAGAAAGACATGTATTTTGCTTATGCGTCCGATTCTGTTTACGAGCATTTTGGTGTTGGTAGAAGTAATCCATGGCGTAGCCAGCAACGCATAGCACAATATGAGATGGTCCTTGAAAAGGATAAAGAATTCAAAAAAGGCGACAGGTTTGAAGTGGCTTACAATTTTGAAATTAGTGGAGGAGTTGATTTAACCGGTATAAAGTTGGTCGTTGAACGCCCCTGGCTGTATACAGTTACGTTGAACGGAACTCTTGTTGAGCCTGAAAAAGGAGAATCCTGGCTGGATCCGGTTTTTCACGTATTTAACGTGGAAAAACTATTAAAAAAAGGAAAAAATGAAGTACGGCTGGTTGCTGACCCTTTCAGTGTACACTGCGAGATCGAACCGGTTTACCTGCTGGGCGATTTTGGGCTGGAATCAACTGCTCATGGATGGAAAATGGTTGCCCCGAAACCTTTGACCTTCGGATCGTGGAGAGCTCAGGGATTACCTTTCTTCGGACAGTCGGTCAAATATTCAAAAACAGTTCAGGTTGACAAGGCCGGGAAATTTGAGATCGAACTGCCTAACTGGCTTGGTACTGTCGCAGCGGTCAATATCAACGGCAAGGAAGTTGGGATAATTCAAGCCAAACCTTATGTTTTCCCGACCGAGTTAACCCAGGGCGAAAATTTGATTGATATAATCGTCATCGGAAGTCTAAAAAATACCCTCGGGCCTCATCATGGGACATTGCCTGCGGGGATGCAAGGTAGACCCGCTTATTTCCGCCAGACTGCATCGAGGATCCAGCCTGAAGGAAATTCCTATTCGATGTATGATTATGGCCTGATGGAAGATTTTAAAGTGTTTGAATTACGTTAACCTGGATGATCATAAGTCTTCCAACGAAATTTGACTAATTCAATCTGAAATTTTAAACTGGCTTATATTCAAGAAATATTATATTTTCGTGAGTATTAAAATATCCGGGGAAATCTACCTGTACATTGTACCAGGATTTAGGCGAAGGTATAAAGTTCAGAATATATTGTGTGAGGATCTGAAAGGTTTGCAGACTATTTTAATGTTACTTTTGGTTTCAGACTATTAGATACAAACACTTCCTCCACTTTAATGCGGGTATCAGAATTATTGATAAGTTTTATGTCTGCATGCCTGTTCAACTTTCGTCCCTGTGGATTATCCGAACCATCAGGATTGAAATTTATCGCTATATTTTCACTTTCACCAACTCCCCGGGAGATCAATCTTTCTTTTGAAACTCCTTTGTTAATGAGATAATTAACTATACTTCTTGCCCTTCTTAAAGAAAGATTGAGATTATATTCTTCATTTCCCATTGCATCGGTATGACCCGTTATCTGAACATTTATTTCAGGCTGAATCTGCATAATGTTATAAAGTTTTTCCAATTCATAACATGCAGCAGAATTCAACTTATCCGAATTGAAATCAAAAAACACATTCTTAATGGTCAGAAATTCTCCGAAAGAACCGGTGTAGTTTGGTTTTACTTTTGGCTTTAGATTATCAGGAACGAACACTTCCTTCACTTTAATGCGGATATCAGAATTATTGATGAGTTTTATATCTGCATGCCTGTTCAATCTTCGTCCCTGTGGATTATCCGTGCCATCAGGATTGGTGTTTATCGCAATATTTTCGTATTCACCTGCTCCCCGGGAAATCAATCTTTCTTTAGCGATACCTTTGTTAACGAGATAATCAACAATACAACCTGCCCTTCTATTAGATAAATTGAGATTATATTCTTCACTTCCTATAGCATCTGTATGACCCGTTATCTGTACATATATCTCAGGATGCATTTCCATAATGTCATAAAGTTTTTCTACTTCATTAAATGCGACAGAATCAAGTTTATCCGAATTGAAATCATATAGTACATTCTGTATGATCACATATTCTCCAGATGAATCGGAACTATCTGACTCATCAGTTTTCATCTGAATTTTATTTCCCTCAAGTTCCTTTAAAGCAATAATATCACCATTCTTATCTTTACTTTCTGCTTCGCTTAAATATGCCTCGTTATTTTCAGGTAAATGCGTCATTGAGATTTCACCGATTACTGAATCTGAAATAGTATGGGCCAATGTATCCCTTCCTGATTGGGAAATAAGCTTTGATGAATATGTAGTATCAAGTTTTGTGATGTTTCCTTCAGGATTGACCCATTCTTTGAATGAAGCGGCCAATAATACATTGGAAGTATCTAAATTGATTGCACAGATACGTTGAGCCCCTTCTCCATTAAGCAGTAATTCACTGTAAAGGGCAGTCTCTCCATTTCCCAGGGGAAAAAAGAAAAGATCATCATCACATGTATTCACAGGATATCCAATATTTGCTGGAAATGACCATTTCCCATTCGGTAAAAGATTGGAATAAAAGATATCAAAACCTCCTATAGTAGCATGGCCCATCGAACTGAAAAACAATGTCTTCCCATCCTCACTTAAAAAAGGTGTTTCCTCACTATATTTCGAGTTTACAGGTAAACCAAGCGAAATGAGATTTGACCAGTCTCCATTTGCATTCTTTGTTGCTGAATAAATATCCATGGCACCTTCTCCTCCGGGTCGGTTGCTTGTGAAGTAAAGGGTTTTATTATCTGATGAAGCTGTAGCATGGGTTTCATCAAATTCAGAGTTAATCTCTCCTCCAAGTTTTTTCATCTGGTTCCATTTACCATTCTTGAAGGTGCTTGTATACAGGTTATAATTGCCATCTTCCTCCTTTTTTGAAAGGAATATTTCCATCCCATCATGCGAAATACTGCACACATGACAACGATCATCTGCACCAAGCTGATCATTGATGACAACAGGTTCATTCCATATTCTGTTTTTTAATTGACTTATCATGATGGCAGAATAGAAGGGTTTATCGGAAGTGTAAATTAATGTGGAATCACCGGGGGCAAAGACAGCATGGTAACAGGACGTGTAACTATTTATAACCGGTGATAATTCTACCCTGCTGAAAGTTACAGGTTTATTTTTCATTTTTTCAGCCAGCTTGCAGGATTCAATTTGTTTGATTACATAATCAATTTCAGCCGGGTCTTTCATCTTCATTACATTCCTGTATTTTTCATAGTAATATTCGGCTTTTTTAAAATTTTCAGCGATATGATAAGCGCGTGCCAGGGCAAAAAGGCTTTCTTTTGGTGCATCCGTTTCTTTATAGGAACCTTCACGATATCCGGCTGAAATTCGCGTGACAGCCTCCTCCAGATAAGGTATTGATTTAGTTTTCTCCCCGTATATACTGAGGTAGCAGGCTCCAATCAGAAATTTTAAGTTCATATTATCCGGGGTCTCCTTTAGAAGTTCAGAATAAATAAAACCAGCTTCCTCATAATCTCCCCTGAGGAAAAAATATTCTGCTTCAAGAAAAAGATTTTTATAAAATATCTTATCCTGCGGATGGGATTGCTGCAATCCGATATTTAATAAAAGCAATATTAATATAAAGCTTCGCATACATTAATTCGTACATCCCAAAGATAGTAAAATAAGAACGAAAGTGTATAATGTGTTATTAACATGTAATTTAACTGTGGGATAATGGATGCCAAATGGTATAATACGCTTGGATTTCTCTTTTAGATGGATTTTACAATCAAAATATAATGAGGTGCATTATAAAAATTACTAATCCTTTGATTAATAGGACAAAAAGCCAATAAAACTGTAGTATTACATGTATGTTAAAAATCAAATCAGGGTTTTAAGAAAGTATTTAGTATAATATGAAGGCCTCATAGTATAAAAACCAAACAATCTGACATGATGTCAACAATTTTATCCGTTCATATTCATATTTTACCCGCCCGGATCAAGTTTTTACCCGCCCGGATCAGGTTTTTATCCGCCCGGATCAGGTTTTTACCCGCACGGATCAAGTTTTTACCCACCCGGATCAGGTTTTTACCCGCCAGGATCAGGTTTTCTTCAGTTCAAACATGGTCCGGGAGCCAAAAAAACTGAAAAAGGGTCTAAAATTTCCTATGGGAAACGATTTCATTCAGGTTCAGCCCTTCTTATTTTTACACTTTTGCTTCTTTCTTTACACAAATGCAAATGCCAAACATCCTGACTATATTTGGACGGTTCGATTATAATTATCATATATAGCTTATCAATAAGCATTTAACACCGACTTCCGGTGGTACAAATGAACCGGCAAACTATGTTCAAGGCCACTGGCTTTTGCAATATTAGCTCAATAGTAGCCGACCCAAGTGGCCTTTACGCATAAAGGACAAAGGATCCAGTATATTTAATAATGGAGTTAACCCAATATGGTCACAATTGATTACTTTTGTTCATATACCATATTTATTATGGTTTATAAAAATTCAAATTGGATACTTATGTAAAATCAGACGGCTGTAAAAAATGAGAACATTAGTTGAAAAAACAACAATAGTAATAATTGGCCTTATACTAATTTCCACTGTGTCAATTGTGTCTGCAAAAGAAAGCAACCACTTAAAACCTTTTAGAGTTGCAGTAGTAATTGGAGACCAATGGAAAGACCCCTCCGGTTATATAGTAGCAATGCCTGAACCAACTGGTGAGTTTTCAGGTTACGGACCTACACCTGAAGTTTCGGGAGACATCGATTTTCATCATCTTATGGTCCTGCTGAAATCATGGGCAATACCATTCGATATTATCCGGCTCGACCAACAGTTCCTCGACCGTAACATGTTCCTGGACATGTATGACCAACCAAAATATGGTGCAATCATCTGGGATGTAGATGAGAGTGAAAATTTACTCCATCCCGATTATTCCATCATTACAGAAATGGTTCAGAACTATGGGATCAGTCTGATTGCCCTTTCGGACCGTATTTCTCAACCTGAAATCCAGTCACTTCTTGGATTAAAGTATATTGGGAGCTGGGAGAGCAGTACAAAAATGGAGGTCAAAACCGGCCATTTCCTGACAAGAGGACTTAATGACACTTTTAAGATAGACGATGGTTTAGGTAGACACATACAGAGGCAAAAGGTAGAATTACAAACAGGAACGATAACGATTGTGGAACAGGGAGGAATCCCCCAGATCACAATTAAGGAATTTCCTTCAGGTGCACGTAATGTATGGATAGGAAATGACCATAACTATCTGTTTTATTTCCAGGATATCCGTAAACTTTTACGCAATGCCATTACCTGGACAATCGGTTATAATCTTTATAAAACTTATGAGAATGAAATTATAATGATTATGGATGATCCGGGAGGAAGCCAGAATGCTAACCTGGAACACTGGCACTATCCTACTTTAACAGAAGAAGTAATTGATAAATACCTCATAAAACCTTTAAAAGAAAACAATGCTGTATTGAATATCAATTTTGTTTCAGGTTTTGCGGATGATAAGAAAGGAATGATCGTCCCAGCATGGAAAAAACAGTACGTTGATAATTTTGGAGTAAAGCAAGATTATGTTTCAAGCAAACGTGGTTATGATAAAGGAATTAGCCTGGGAGTTTTTGAAGTGCTGTGCCATGGTCTGACCCATATGCAACCTGATCTTGTTTCTGACCCGGGATGGTATGGCACCTCGCTGGACGAAGAGAAAGCAGAGGTAGGCTGGTACAGGGAATTTGGTGACACAAGGAGACATAAAGAAATACCGGCAGCAGAACAGATTTGGCGAATGAACACTTCCAGGGAATGGATAATTGAACAGTTTGGTGTTGAACCTCTGGAATTTTGTCCAGGAGGTGATGGGATGTCCGTATCATACCACAATAACACTGTTAAACTTGCCGGGAAAGCCGGTTTTGGTTGGTGTGGCTGGGAAACAGGATACCTTGGCAAAGATATGGTCATTTTAGAATGGGTGTTTACGGGCAAAGAATCGCCGTTGATTATTGGCTCACTTCCTAAT
This sequence comes from uncultured Bacteroidaceae bacterium, assembly GCA_964553465.1. Classification (GTDB taxonomy): domain Bacteria; phylum Bacteroidota; class Bacteroidia; order Bacteroidales; genus CAZKMG01. Next base: position 3,168 of record CAZKMG010000113.1, on the reverse strand, counting down.
TCCCATGATTTTGGAATAGCCAATGACCCGGAGGCTTTTGCAAAAATATTCCCAAAATATCCGGATGGGAGATTTATCAGTATTAATGAGTTTATTGGTTATATCCATGCCAATAATTCAGGAAAATGGAATGAAGAAAAAGAACTTTCACTAATTATTGATTATGATCCTCATTATTGCCGGTATTTTGAGAATCATCCTACAACATGGAACCTGGAATTTGCAGACTGGCTTACCGCAAAAGTTGGAAATAAACTCAATATAGTAGTTGATGGGGAAAAAGTCGAAACAACAAAATTAAGTATTCCGGCAGGTATTGGTAAACATATTATCGAAGTACGATTCTAATATTGAACCAAAGCAAACTCTGGAAAAGATTAAATTTTTTAACATTGTCGTTAGTATTGCTTGTATATCGATTAAGTGCAAGTGCCAAACATCCTGACCACATTTTATCGGTTAGATTACAAACAGCATAAATAACTATAAAAAAGAACTTATGTTCTGATAATAATGGTCAATTAATTCCGGCTAAAGGTGGTCAAGGCCCTGGTTTCTTATATATATACTTACAATTATATTATATCATTACAATTTCTCTAAAAAACATAAACTCTATTTGAGTCATTGTTCGTATTTATTTTCTGTAATACTGGGTATGGTCGATTGACTCCTTTAACCGAATGCCAGATAATTCTATTAAATACATCTTCATCAATTCGATCAATTTCATCAAGATCCTGCTCCATGGATTTTTTTGCCCAGAATAATTCCATTCCTTTTAATTTATCCATTGCAAGGTTCAGCATATCAAGAGGAATATTATTTTTTAGTGCTGTATATGGAGAATAGTCTGGCGTATCCGTAAAACATTCCAGCATAGGTTCAGCAGAAAGATCAAATTGATTCATCGGAGGTATACCAAGAATATTTTCAATGGTCCTAACCATATTAATTTGAGAATAATATGTTGATATTACTTTACCGCGTTTAGTATAAGGACTTATAACTAATCCAATTGTCCTGTGGCCATCAACATGATCCAATCCAGCCTGTGGGTCATCTTCTGTAACAAAAATACAGGCCTCTTTCCAGAATTTACTTTTTGATATTGCCTCAATAATTTGCCCCAGTGCAAGATCATTATCAGCAACAGCAGCCTTTGGCACAGGCATACCTGGCCTTGTACCTGATGTATGATCGTTTGGAAGCAACATTATAATGAAATTTGGGAAATTATTATTTTTTTCGAATTCCCGTAATTCTTTAATAAATTCAGCAGCTCGATATACGTCAGGCACTTTACCTGGGAATCCAATAAATGTTGGACATATATATGGCTCGATCTGCTCGAGATTTGCTTTTGCCCGGATTTTAATTTTGTTTGTACCGTTTATAAAATCCTGATATATATCTGTAAATGTGGCATTTCCGGGTTCGATTTCGGCCCTGACAAACTCACCGTAATCACGAAATGTTAGTCCGTGCTTCAATACATTATCCCAGATAAAACCTGAACTGGCATAGGCTAATGCGTCGTCCCCATCATATGGATAGCTACGAGTAAAGTCACCAAAAAACTTCTCAATGTAATCAGTAACAAAAGCTTCATCTGTCCATTGATGTCCATCCGCGCTTAAGGTACCACTACAATTGAAATTATCCATTAAAACGAATGTATTTGCAAGCAAATGGTGATTTGGCGTGACATCAAAACCAAATTCTACTAAACTGGTATCACCATCTCCTTGAGGCATATCGCCAAACACCTGGTCATACGTACGATTTTCTTTAATAATATAGATTACATGTTTAAAGATTGAAGTTTGGCTGGGTAATTGAGGTACGGGTACTTTTTCTTTGCTTTCAGTTGTCGGATGCAAATTCTTTAACATACGAGAATAGGAGTTGTTCTCATGAACAATATCCGACATTTTTTGAAGCATCTTTCTTTTGGGAACGGAAATAACAGAGACACTTCCAAGACTGTTGTGCGAATTAAATCCACCTTTATTATTATTTTTATCACGTGATCCAACTCCTTTAATATTTGCAACAAAGAGAGTCTTTCCTGATTTATTGGTCAGAATTGCACCAGGGTACCAACCTGTTGGAATATAACCGAGAATCCTTGCAGGGGCTCCTGTTTGTATTATACAGATGGCATTTTCTGACCCATTAGCTACAAACAAATATTTACCATCTGGAGAGATTGTTAAAGCATTCGGAGCACTGCCAAAGGGGATATCCTCCAGTAAATGTACGGATATGGTCTCAATGACCATGTCGGTGCGGGTATCGATTACAGAAATAATATCACTGTTAGCGCAAGCAACATATAATTTTTCTTTATCCGGACTTAATACCATACCGCTGGGATGCAAACCAACTTCAATACTTTTAATCTCGGCATTCTGATTTAAATCAACAACAGAAATTGTCCCGTTGTTAGCTATACCTGTTTTTGGATCAACCAAAACCTGACTTCCTGACGAGTTTGACGTAGGTTCGTTTTCATAAGGCATTCTGCCTCCCCAATTACTTATATAGGCTTTCATTGGTGAAGCGATAAGAACATCATAAGGTGCAATACCAACAGGAATTTCAAACACATCATTATCCTTCAGATTAACTACTCCGAGGGAATTACACCTGCTGAGGGTAACATAAATTTTATCTTCATTTTCATTGAGAGCAAGTCCACCAGGTACTGGATAATAACCTATTAATGGCTTAGGCAATATAATAGGTTTATTCCATTTTAAGTGATTATTTACATCTAATGCCGCAATACAAATCCGGTCTCTTGCATCAGTTACGAATACTTTCCTTCCATCCGAAGATAATTGAATACCAGTAAATGAGGCTCCACTTTGTTCATATGGAAGTGATTGTACAGTAGTTCTGTCGCCTAATCTTATAAGATCAAGGCTTGATTTATTTTTTACAAAAAGGAATTTTTCATCCAGGGATAAGGCTAAATCAACAGGTCTACCTGGTAAGTAAATCTGAAAGCCAGCAGGGCGCAATAACTGGTTTGAAGGAACTAAAATGCTGCCGTCAGGCAGAGAACCAACTTTTTGAATTGTGATACTTTTCTGATATTGAATAAAAATTAATGATATCCAAATAATTGATAACATTATTAATGCGAAAAGAAATACAGCT
>CAZKMG010000112.1:0-10551 GCA_964553465.1 uncultured Bacteroidaceae bacterium | reverse complement strand
AGGTTTAATACCGCCAACTATCGCATATATGCCTCACATCGCAACTTTATACTAAAATGAAGCATCTATAAACCAGATGTTAAATGAACTTAATAATAAATTTCGTTTATGGAAAGAATAATACTTATCCTTCTTATATGTGGACTGACTATATCTTGCGAAAAAATTAATAAAAGCGATTCAGAAATTAAGCAAATAAAATATGGAACTTCATTTGGAATGTGTATAGGGTACTGTAAAAATGAAATATTATTAAAACATGGATTTGTAACATATATTCGTTCAGGTTGGGTTGATACCATAGAAACCATTGCCTGTACGGAAACACTTTCGGATATTAGTTGGGATTCTTATAAATCTGGAATCGATGCAAAGATTTTTTTTGAATTACCAGAAACTTTTGGATGCCCAGATTGTGCTGATGGTGGAGCCGAATGGATTGAAATTGAAGATTTATCAGGCAAAAGGCACAAAGTGACATTTGAATATATGAACGAACCTGAAGAGTTAAAAAATTATGTGATTGGCTTACGCGAACAAATTCAAAAATCTAATCATTGTGGAGAATATTAAAGACCAACTCAGTGCAGTTTCTATAAAAAATTTCGAGATAGTTATTTTATCAAGCTTTGTAGTTCTTCCTTAATTTATCATGGTTTGATAGGTTTGAACCTTGGAATCAGCAAATTTTCATACAGTTTATGTTAAGAACTACTTATAAAATATACTGTTTATGGACTTTAAAGCAATTACATTCATATTAACTATCGCATGTATTTCTTCATACACTCAATTTACAAAAATAGAACAAGAATATTTCGATGAGGCATTAAGCAATGGTATTCCAGTAAATGAGGGCTATAATAGGTGTTTACATTATGTGAAAGACTGGTTAACTTACGCTGATTCGACAACTGGTTTTATTCAATAAATCTTTTTAGTAATTTTATGCTTAATTTATATTGATGTGCTTGTAATTCCCCCACACAGCTTATCACCATAAGCTGTGTATCATTTAAAAAAGAAATCAAGTAAATGAAAGCAATAGTATACTCAAAATTTGGTTCACCGGATGTTCTTAAACTTGAAGAGGTAGAAAAACCCATCCCCAGGGCTAATGAAATATTGGTAAAAGTTCATGCAGTGTCGGCAAATGCTTACGACTGGCGTCACCTGAGGGCCGATCCTTTTTTAATCCGTTTAATGGGTGCCGGACTAATAAGGCCTAAACACAAGATACTTGGTGCTGATATTGCTGGAGAGGTTGAAGCGGTTGGTAGCAATGTAAAGCAGTTTCAGCCCGGTGATGAAGTTTTCGGAGAAGGCAGCTACGGAGGATTTGCTGAGTATGTTTGTGTGGATGAAAATAGATTTGTGCAAAAACCAGCCAATCTAAGTTTTGAGGAAGCAGCGGCTGCACCTATGGCAGCGCTGACAGCCTTGCAGGGGCTTCGAGATAAAGGAAAGATTCGGGCAAATCAAAAAGTTTTAATTAACGGAGCCTCTGGTGGTGTGGGTACTTATGCAGTGCAAATTGCCAAATCATTCAAAGCTGAGGTAACTGGTGTTTGCAGCACAACGAAAATAGATTTGGTACACTCTATAGGCACAGACTATGTAGTTGATTACACCAAACAAGATGTTACCCAAAATGGGGAGCAATATGACCTGATATTTGATATTGCAGCATACCGATCGATTTCAGATTATAAACGTATTTTAAACTCAGGGGGAATTTATGTCATAGCAGGAGGTTCTATGGCCCGGATATTCCAAATGATGCTCTTATCAATGACAGGGGCTAAGAATATGGGAGTGATGGTTGCTAATGTAAACCAGAAGGACCTGCTATTCATTAAAGAGTTACTTGAAACGGGCAAAGTAAAGTCAATTATAGATAAACGTTACCCATAAAGCGAGACTGCTGAGGCCCTGAGGTATCTGGAAGAAGGACATGCCCGGGGAAAAGTTGTCATTACTGTATAATTAAAAAAGAAAATCAAATACATGTCAATTTCTATTCGTGATGGTGGGAGAAGTTGCAAATAACAAGGATTGAGGTTATATCAACTTCATTTCGGATTACTAGCGAAATACCACTTAACTATTAATACTCAGATTACACATGAAAAAAACCTTATCAGTTGTATTAGTTGCAGTATCATTACTTTCAAATGTATATCCACAAAATAATGGATATGATAAATTCATATACAAACCCAAGATTCATCAGTTATATCAACTATTTTCTGAACAGCACCTTGAGAAGGCAAAGAAATCATGTATAGAGATGGATAGTGTAATTTATAATGGGCCTTATAAAGCTAATTATGAATCACTCTCTCTACACCAGACTCCAGAATGGTTCCGTGACGCTAAATTTGGTATTGCCATAAACTATGGTATTTATAGCATTGCGGGAACTGGGGAACAAGGTTATGGAGGTAACTATTATACAGATACATATACAAACACAATGTATAACACATTGAAGTCTTACCATATAGAAAATTGGGGTGATGATTTTGAAAGAGATGATTTTATCCCTCTTTTCACTGCAAAATTCATGAATACCGAGGAATATCTAGAATTGTTTAAAGAGGCTGGTGCAAAATACTTTTCAATTTTTCTAAACCACCGCAGTACGGGAATGTTGCTTTGGGATAGTGATTATACCTTCAGGGATTCAAAAGATATGCCTCCTCATCGAGACCTGGCTGCAGAGTTCAAAACGGCTTGCAAAAAAAATGATATTCCTTTCTGTGCATACTTTAACCTGGAAGATACTGATTACCCAATAGTAAATCCTCAAACCGGTGAACTAAACGTAAGGGAGTGGACGCATATCAGTGCTAAACAACCAGCAAATAAAAACTCTTATGAAGTATCCCATATATACAATCCGCAAAAAGAGGAACGCAGGATGCAAGGTAAAATCCCTGTATATAACTATGTAGACGATTATCTTTTGCCTATTTCAAAAGAATTGATTGATAAATATGAACCTGATTATATTTGGTTTGACGGAGGATGGAAACGACCTGCATGGTATTACAAATCACAGAAAATTGTAGCATATTATTATAACAAATATGAAGGGAGAAAGGATGTTCTGGTTAATTGCAGGTTAGGGGCTGATCTTTATGGAAAATTAGGAGATGTTATTATTAGTGAGGGAGGGTATTCAGATGAAGGTGAACTGACTAACTATTGGGAGGAAATCTCACCCATGGGCCGTAATTTTGCATTTGACAGGTGGGAAAACGATTCAAACATTCCTTCTTCAACAGAACTTATTCATATGTTAATAAGAATTGTTGCCAGGGGAGGGAACTTTTTGCTGATTGTAGCACCCAACGGTCAGGGACAGATTCCTAGTTACCAGGTGAATAGGCTACATGAAATTGGGGGATGGCTAGAAGTTAACGGTGAGGCCATTTTTAAAACCGTTACGCACCCTTTCTATTGTGAGGAAGACAAGTTTGGCAATATTACATATTACACCCGCAGCAAGAACAATAAATATACCTTTGCCATTACATCAAAGCTTAGAAGTAACCGAATGATCCTTTACAAGGCAAAAGCAAAAGAAGGTACAGAGGTGAAGTTACTTGGATATGACAAAAAGCTTGAGTGGTTTAATTCAGCATGGGGATTGAATATTATACTTCCTGAAAATATCTTAAATAATTTACCTTGTTCACATGCATGGGTTTTCCAATTTGAGGGAGATAATTCAGAAAATGGTATCAGACTGCAAACCGAGTAACTTAATTATTTAAAGTTTTTAGATTATTTGTGAGTAAATCGGCAGGTTATCTTTATTATATTTTAATTCTAATTTGATCATGAAATTCTCTCTTAAATTATTCTTTTGCTTCTTTCCATTGATCATCAATTATCAAGTAGATTGCGATGCACAGCAGTTGAGGAAGATCTCTGAAGAAACATTGCGAGAAAAGATCAGGGGATATTGGATTGGACAATTGGCGGGTAACTATGTAGGATTTCCCTTTGAGAACCTTTACACTGATGAAGCTATACCAATCCTTATCGACCGCTACTACAATTTTAAAGATGCCGATACACTGCAGGTTAAAATGAACATCAATGACAGGAGAGCCTTTACAAACATTATGGCTGATGCTTTAGGGGGAGCATGGAGTGATGATGATACGGACATTGAATTTGTCACACTATTTGCAGTGGAAAAATATGGCCTGGACATTAGCTATTCTGAGATAACCGAAATGTGGAAATTGCATATCAATCGCTTTATCTGGTCGGCTGCCCGGCAGGCCAGGGATTTGATGGAAAGCGGTTATCTGCCGCCAGTAACCGGCTCAAAAGCTTTAAATGATTATTGGTACCGAATCACTTCGCAACTAATGAATGAAATCTGGGGGGTCTTTTATCCTGGTATGTTGCAAACGGCCGCAGAGCGATCTGAATGGGGTGCCAGGATCATGACAGATGATTGGGCCACACATCCCGATATTGTTTACGGCGTGATGTTTAGTGCATCATTTTTTGAAACTGATATGGTTAAACTTATGCAACTGGCAATGGAGCGACTACCATTGCAGAGTCCTTTCCGCCAGGGCATGCTGGATGTATTGCAATACCACAGTAAATACGATGACTGGAGGGAAACGCGCAAATTAATACATGAGAAATATTATGCAACAATAGATGGATTCACTATTCCCTATCCAGTAGGTGGGGCAATAATTAATGGACTTGCCAGTATGGTGGCTTTACTCTATGGCGAGGGAGATTTCACCAGAACTGTCGCTATTGCCACTTCAATGGGCTATGATTGTGACAACCAGGCAGCCACTTGTGGGGGATTGATTGGTATATTGAATGGAGCCTGTCAAATCCCGGAGAAATTCACCCTGGAGTTGCCCAGTCGTTCTAAATGGGAAAAACCTTTCAATAATCAGTATATTAACTACTCACGAGATGGCCTGCCTAATTATAATAACCTAGATGATATTATCAACCGTATCCTGACAATCACCGAAAAAGCGATTTTAGAGGATGGAGGCCAAAAATTTATGGAAGCCGGCAAAGTGGTTTTCCTGGTTAAAACAGATTTTTAATTGATGTTTTTGTAATATGGAATATACTGCTTAAAATAATAATCATCTAAATAATGCATTTTGAGAATTTGCATTTCCAGTGAGAGAGAAAGTCAGGAAAGTTAAAAATAATAATGAACAGTAGGATAATAGAAAGACACTATCCTTTATAATATTAACCGAAAGGTCAGGAAATTGTTGTAAATTAATGGTCCTCTGAAAGTAAGTTTTTTATAGCCCTGATGCTTTTAAAGGAATCCATTTTACTTAAAACTTAGTGACTATCCTATTCAATAGAAACTGAAATGAAATTAGAAGATCTTGGATATTATAAAAATACTAATAAAATCAGGATTGAACAGTCACTTGATAGTCTTGAGATAGGAAGAGTTATAACTGAACATAAAGAACGCTATATTGTTAAGACAGTTAAAGGCGAATTTGAGGCTGAAATTACTGGTAACATGCGTTATACAGCGAAAAGTCGTGAAGATTATCCTGCGGTCGGTGATTGGGTTACTCTGACAACTTATGCTTCTGATTTTGCCTTAATTCATAAAATTTTACCGCGATCCTCAATAATTAAAAGGCAGGCAGTTGGTCAATCCGGAGTGATCCAGATTATTGCAACAAATATTGATTACGCTTTTTTAATTGAATCCGTTGATAGGGATTTTAATATCAACAGGCTGGAAAGGTACCTGACTATTTGTAATTCATCCAGAGTAAAACCAGTTATTGTGCTTAGTAAAATTGATTTAATAAATGAATCCCGGGTGAATGAATTATTATGCAGTATTAAAGCACGGATTAAAGGTATCCCGGTTATTGCGGTAAGTAACGAAACAAAGAAGGGATATGAAGCATTAAGCAAGATCATCAAGAAAGGAAAAACCTATTGTATGCTTGGTTCATCGGGCGTTGGGAAATCCACCCTGTTGAATAATCTTACCGGTAAAACTATAATGAGAACTGATACCTTAAGTCAGCATACGAACAAAGGAAGGCACGTTACGAGTCACAGGGAATTAATTATTCTTGAAAATGGGGGAATTTTAATTGACAATCCCGGCATGAGAGAAGTGGGAATAGCAGACACAACTGATGGACTGGAAATTACCTTTGATAGGATTGTAAGTCTTTCTCAACTTTGTAAATTCAAAGATTGTACTCATACCTGCGAAACGGGCTGTTCAGTTCTTGAAGCCCTTGAAAAAAGAGAAATTGATAAAGCTTCTTATGAAAACTTCCTGAAAATGGAAAAAGAGAAAGTACACTTTGAATTAACAATGGCCGAGAAGAGAAAAAAAGACAAGGAGTTCGGGAAAATGGTAAAGAATTATAAAAAAGATATGAAACAACATAAGAATTAACCACGATCTCTGGTAATGGCAGGATTTGTAGCATCATTTGGCTTTCCTCCTCACATCTAAATTCGTATTGGCGAACTTAGGCCGCACTCTGGGACCGCTAGTGATCATAAAGATGGCTATTGTTCATTGAAAATTCTGTTCTTTTGTTTCACTTGATCCCGAATTGAAATGGTTGTTCCTTGAAATCCCAAAGATACTCATGCCAACCGATCATGGCAAGGCTAAAACACCTGTAAAAATCTAACAATTCTATTTTTACAATTAATTTAATATTTGCCATTTTGCCATATTTAATACTCTTATGAAAACCATATATTCAATAATATTTATTTGCTTGCTTTATCTAACCGCTTGTTGTCAATCATATAAGAAGAAGGATAATATGAATTCTACAAAACACAAATTTACAAACCAGCTCATTCATGAAAATAGTCCATACTTGTTGCAACATGCGCATAATCCTGTAAATTGGTATCCATGGGGAAAAGAAGCCTTGAATAAAGCTCAAAAGGAAAATAAACTGATCATTGTAAGTATTGGTTATGCCGCATGTCATTGGTGTCATGTTATGGAACATGAAAGTTTCGAAAACGAAGAAGTTGCTAAATTTATGAACGATAACTTTGTGGCAATTAAAGTGGATAGAGAAGAAAGACCCGACATAGACCAGGTATATATGAATGCAATACAATTACTAACCGGTAGTGGAGGCTGGCCACTGAATTGTATCACCTTACCTGATGGAAGACCTATTTATGGCGGGACTTATTTCCCAAAAGCACAATGGATTGATATGCTTACACAAGTATCTGATTTTGTTGTAAAAAATCCTGAAAAGGCAGAAAAGCAAGCAGAATTACTCACAGAGGGTGTTCAATCCAGTGAATTGATTTATTTAAACACGGAAAATGCAGAATTTAAAACTAATGATTTAAATACTGTTTTTACAAATTGGAACAACAATTTAGATTTTGTAAACGGGGGGCACATAGGATCGCCAAAATTTCCCTTACCTGTCGGCTACCAATATTTACTACATTTTAATTATCTTACCCAAAAGACAGAAGCACTGCAAGCCGTTACAACTACTTTAAACAAGATGGCTGATGGCGGAATTTACGACCAGATTGGTGGTGGTTTCTCTCGATACTCTACGGATGCATATTGGAAAGTACCTCATTTTGAAAAAATGTTGTATGATAATGCACAACTCGTTAGTTTGTATTCAACTGCTTTTAAACAAACCAAAGATCCAAAATACAAAACCATTGTAACCGAAACCTTAAATTTCATACAGAGAGAATTGACCTCAAAAGATGGAGGTTTTTACTCTTCATTAGACGCTGATAGTGAAGGTGAAGAAGGAAAATTTTACGTGTGGACAAAAAGTGAATTGCAAAGAGCCTTAGGTAAAAAAGCAGATATTATTATTGATTATTACAACGTAACAGAAAAAGGAAATTGGGAAAAAGGGCAGAATATTTTATTTAAATCTGCAAATGATAAAACTATAGCGGCCAAATTTCAGATCACCGAAAGCGAATTAACAAAGCAAGTTTCAGAAGCTAAGCGAATATTATTAAAAGAAAGAACCAAACGAATTCGACCGGGACTTGATGATAAAATTCTCACATCGTGGAATGCCCTTATGCTTAAAGGCTATGTTGATGCTTACAAAGCTTTCAACAAAAAAGAATATTTGGATATTGCCATTAAAAATGCTGAATTTATTAATGCCAAAATCAAATCAACAGATAACAGATTAAATAGAAACTATAAAAATGGCAAGCCTTCTATCAATGCATTTTTAGACGATTATGCTTTTCTTATTGAAGCTTTTATTTCTTTATATCAAGCTACATTTGATGAAGAATGGTTAAAAGATGCACAACAATTAACTACCTATACTATTGCTCATTTTTATGACCAAAGCAGTGGAATGTTTTATTATACCTCTGATATTGATCCTGTATTAATAACACGAAAAATGGAAGTAACCGACAATGTTATTCCTTCTTCAAATTCTGAAATGGCAAAAAATTTATTTGTACTTGGACAGTATTTTTACAACGATGATTATATCAAAATTTCAAAAACAATGCTAAACAATGTTAAGCAAAGCACCTTCAATGGTGGTGCCTATTATGCTAATTGGGATATCTTGATGGCTTGGTATGCATATGAAACATTTGAAGTAGCAATTGTTGGAGAAGGATTTGAAACCAAACGGAGAGAATTTGACGAGTATTACTTACCCAATGTTTTTTTCTCAGGCGGAAAAGATGAGGGGACTTTATCATTACATGAAAGTAAATTAATAAAAGGAGAAACCACTATTTATGTTTGCCAAAACAAAACATGTAAAATGCCTGTAAGTGAAGTAAATGAAGCATTAAAACAAATTATTAAATAAAAAATAATGTTTAAAAAATTTCAGCCCTCAACAATGAAAACACCTTTATCAATTCTTCTAATTCTTTTGATGATTTCAATGTCATCTGTCTTTGCTCAGTTTAAAGTTATAGATGAGGTACAAGTAGATGTGAAATTTGATAAAATCATGCGACTTTGGGATGGTTTTGGTTTCAATTATGTAGAAACTGCACAGACAGTGGATTATGACCAGGATCCCCAGGAATATGGAGGATTCAGTTTGTTGAGCATTCCGGATAAGCAAAAAGTACTGGATATGGTATTTGGAGAGGAAGGGTTAAAGGTCGGCCTGGTAAAAATGTTTCTTGACCCTTTTCATGAACAGATCCCAGGAGGACCATATAACCATCGGAAAACTGAAAATCATATGATAGAATTTGTAAAAAAAGGACTTGATATTACGAGGGATCGTGGTGCTGATCTTAGCATTATTACAACCTTATATGGTCCTCCTGCATGGGCAACAAAACAAAAAATTTTACGTGGAAGAGATCTTGACCCAACACAGGTTAAAAACCTTGCTAATTATATAACAGATTGGGTAAGGTTTCTGAAATTTGAAGAAGGACTTCCTGTACATTATGTTTCCATACACAATGAAGGTGAGGATTGGCATCGTTGGCCTGCTGATGGTAAATCCGGAAACATCGGCCAGGGACATGATTACAATTTGTATTGGCCACCGGAACAAGTTGTTTCTTTTCTTTCAGTCTTACGTCAGGCATTGGATGAATATAATTTGCAGGAAGTTGGTATAACACCAGGTGAGACATCTAACTGGTACCGTTTCTACTATTGGGGATATGCTGACGCCTTTGTTAATGATACTGAAGCAATGGCAAGTTTGGGGCTAATAACATCCCATGGATTTTATAATGGTCGCTATGGTCAATGGTTTGGAGAACATAATAGCATTGGGAATGATATTTTGAGGGCAATAAATCCTAAGCTGCACTCCTGGGTAACTTCTACCAGCTGGAGTAAAATGGATGCTGCCTTCATCAAAGAAATGCATGGTAATATATATACTTCCAAAGTAAATGGAATTATCCCATGGGCTGGTATTCAGCGGCCATCCAAATGGATTGGAGGCGACCCTAACCCAGGTTGTGCCTTTAAAGTACATGAAGATGGGAAGCTTGAAGTAACACGTGGATATTACTTTTATAAACAGGTCTCCAGAGCTGGTCAACCAGGTATGGCAGTTGTCCAGGCACATTCAAATAGCTCTGAATTGGTAACCATAGCATTTGCTTCAAATGGGACAATGAATCCAGATGCATTTCTGGTGATAAATTTAAGTGAAAAACCAATAAAGGGAGCACTGAAAGTATCAGGGAGCAACCAGCACCAATTCGTGGCATACCGTACAGATTCTAATAATGACTATTACAGGAATATCGGTAACTTTAAATTAGATGATCAAGATGCAATATTATATGAAGCTCCAGCAGGATCTGTTACTACTTTTTTTGGAAATCAGTAAAATATCAAATGAACGAATAAATTGTAAATGATTGATAATATATTGAATAGAGCCTTTGCCCTTTTACTCTATATACTTTTGTTAATTTCAAATGTCAACAACTAAGTTTATCTTTATCGTTGGAGCTGAGACAATAGAAACAGAGCAATCATGACAGTAATATTGAAAAAAACAT
>CAZKMG010000111.1:0-10618 GCA_964553465.1 uncultured Bacteroidaceae bacterium | reverse complement strand
AATTGGCTCTTTAAATTTGAATATAATGTTCTGAAAATTCCAAAACCAGATTTGGTTTTGATATGCCATGTGCCTTTTGAAATCGCCTACGAAAACAACCTGAAAAAGCAGGAAAGAGAATACCTCAAAGGAAGTAATCTGTACAATGACTTTTTCGAAAACTCTACAAAATGAGTACCGTACGATGATGGGCATATCACCCGAAGAAGCTGCATTCGGACTTATTGATTCAGGTACAGATATAATCGGGGCAAATTGTGGTAACGGTACTGAAGGAATGATTGAAATTGTTAAGCTAATTAGAAAAGTTAATAGTGAGATACCCATACTTATTCATTCAAATGCTGGTATGCCAATCTATGATGAGGGGAAAACTATTTTCCCGGAGACACCTGAAAAAATGGCATCTCAGGTCAGAAACCTTGTATTGGCCGGAGCTAACATCATAGGAGGATGCTGTGGAACAACACCCGAACACATCAAACAAATAGCAGAGATCGTTAAAAAATCAGGACTTTCTTGATATTTTAATTTTCGTCTGTGTATAATTTCGTTTAAATAGCTTCATTATTATTTGTTGAATAATTATATTTGCAGACTATGAAAGTATTTGCTGTACTTTTCTGCTTTTATATCACTTATCTCCTGACACTTCCCTGTGTCGACGGATCCCGACATTCTATGCATAACCAGGTTAATGATACACCTTTAAGTCAGGAATCACAGGATAATACCAGGCATGATGATTGTTCCCCCTTTTGTTTCTGTTCCTGTTGCAGTATTCCTATATTGCTTGCGGGCTTCCATTTTGAGTGTAAACCTGTAATAGTAACACAATCTTTAGTCTTTTTCGAATATCAATTTTTGATTACCAGCTTTATCTCTCCTATCTGGCAACCACCTAAGTTAAGCTAATTCCACGTTCAATATCCCCTCATTCTTTAATTCCTGATTTCTTAAGGGTTATTAATTGTTTTGAATAAATCAAAATCATTCGTCTATGATCGAACGTATCATTCATTTTTCAATAAAAAATAAATTCATTGTCGGGTTATTTACAGTTGCTTTAGTTGGTTGGGGAACTTTTTCGCTTATTCACCTGCCAATTGATGCCATTCCTGATATTACCAATAACCAGGTACAGATAATATCTATTGCTCCATCACTTGCTGTCCAGGAGGTCGAGAGCTTTATTACGGCTCCCATTGAGGTTGCCGTTGCAAATATCCCTGATATTATTGAGCTTCGATCTATTTCACGTTTAGGATTATCGTTGATTACCGTAGTATTTAAAGATGATATCGACATTTACTGGGCACGCCAGCAGCTCAGTGAGAGGCTAAAGGATGCTGAAGATGTAATTCCAGCAGGTCTTGCAAAAATAGAACTTGCGCCCATTTCATCCGGTTTAGGTGAAATTTTCCAGTACCGCCTTGTAGTAGATAAAGGTTTGGAGGAGAAATTTGATCCAATGGAGCTACGCACACTTCAGGATTGGGTGGTTCGGCGTGAAATGCTTGGAACACCAGGAGTCGCCGACATTAACAGTTACGGTGGATTTGTGAAGCAATATGAAATTGCCGTAAATCCCGAAAAACTCAGAAGTATGAATCTTACACTTTCCAATATTTTTGAGGCTCTTGAAAAAAATAATGAAAATACCGGTAGCGCCTATATTGATAAAAATCCCAGCGCATATTTTATTCGTGGAATAGGTCTCGTAAAAAACCTGGATGACATTGAAAAAATTGCTATTCAGTCCAATGCAGAGGGAATTCCGATACTAATAAGGGATATTGCCAGAGTGCAGTATGGAAGTGCTACTCGATATGGAGCATTTGTTGTTGACACAACCGAAGCAGTGGGGGGTGTAATCATGATGCTAAAAGGGGCAAATGGACACGAAGTAATTGATAATATTGAAATTCGCATAGCATCTATTCAAAAATCTTTACCACAAGGAGTTAAAATAGAACCTTTCTTAAATCGTTCCGACCTCGTAGGACGGGCCATTAGGACTGTTTCCAGGAACCTTATCGAAGGAGCGCTAATTGTCATTTTCATACTCGTATTATTGCTGGGAAATATGCGGGCGGGGCTTATAGTAGCTTCGGTGATACCGCTTTCCATGTTATTCGCAATTTCTTTGATGAGACTGTTTGGTGTATCAGGCAATCTTATGAGCCTCGGGGCCATCGACTTCGGCCTGATTGTGGATGGCGCAGTAATCATTGTTGAAAGCGTGGTGCATCGTATTTCTTTGAACAAGTACAAAAATTTAAGCATTGAAAGACTTTCGAAGCAAGAAATGGATAATACTGTTTTTGAATCATCAAAAAGTATGATGAGTTCAGCCACTTTCGGGCAGGTAATTATTCTAATTGTTTATCTACCCATTATGGCATTAGTAGGCATTGAAGGAAAAATGTTCCGACCTATGGCTCAGGTAGTTACTTTTGCATTACTGGGTGCCGCCATCCTTTCCCTCACCTGGGTACCAATGGCTTCAGCAATGTTTTTAAGCAAAAAGATTGTAAACCAACGCAATTTTTCTGACAGACTTATGGACTGGTTGCAAAAAGTATTTAACCCTATAATCCATTTTGCACTCAGAAGAAAGTTATTAGTTTCGGTTTCAGCCATTGCATTGTTCTTTTTTAGTCTACTCGTATTTAACCAAATGGGTGGTGAGTTTATCCCACAACTTGAGGAAGGTGATCTGGCTGCCGGAGTTATGACATTACAAGGCGGATCTCTTACACATACTGTTGAGATAGTTAAAAAAGCAAACAAGATACTTCTCGATAATTTTCCAGAGATAAAACATGCAGTATGTAAAATCGGTGCCGGCGAAATCCCCACTGATCCCACTCCAATGGAAACAGGCGATTATATTATCACTCTAAAGGACAAGAGAGATTGGGTTTCTGCTACCACACGTGAAGAACTTGTCACAAAAATGGAAGAAAAATTGTTAGTAATGGCAGGCGTAAAATTTGAGTTTCAGCAACCTATTCAGATGCGTTTTAACGAGCTTATGACTGGTTCAAAGCAAGATGTCGCCATTAAGATATTTGGAGACAACTTAAATACATTAGCAGAAAAAGCTTTTGATGTGGAAAAAATAATTCAGCTTGTTGAAGGTGTTGCAGACATCAATGTGGAGAAAGTTACTGGTTTGGCGCAGATCCATGTTAGATATAACCGTGAAAGCCTGGCTCAATACGGACTTTCAATAGCTGATGTAAATCTTGCCCTTCGTGCTGCATTTGCCGGTAGTCAGGCAGGTGTTGTATTTGACGAAGAAAAACGATTCGGTCTTGTAGTTCGTTTGGATAAAGATTACCGGCAGAGTCTCGACGATGTAAAAAATCTTTCGGTAGCCCTTTCAAACGGCAGACAAATTCCTTTTGAGCAAATTGCCGATATTTCTATTCAATCAGGACCGGCACAGGTATCACGTGAAAATACCAAACGTCGCATCACCATTGGCTTTAATGTACGTAATACAGATGTTCAAAGTATAATCAACAAAGTGAAAGATAAAATTGATCAGCAGGTAAATCTTCCAACGGGTTATTTTGTTTCTTATGGAGGTCAGTTTAAGAACCTTGAAGCAGCAAAAAAAAGGCTTGCAATAGCTATACCTGTAGCACTCCTTTTAATATTCGTGCTATTGTATTTTACTTTTCATTCGGTAAAACAAACCCTTCTCATTTATTCTGCAGTGCCCATGTCTGCCATCGGAGGTATATTTGCTTTATGGGCACGGGGAATGAACTTTTCTATTTCGGCAGGAGTGGGTTTCATTGCCTTATTTGGTGTAGCCGTACTTAATGGCATTGTGCTAATCTCAGAGTTTAACAGATTGGAAAAGGAAGGCATTACCGACATTACCGAACGGGTCTTAAAAGGTTTGAAAACCCGATTACGCCCTGTAATCATGACTGCTTCGGTTGCTTCACTCGGCTTCCTACCAATGGCTTTATCGACCTCTGCAGGAGCTGAAGTCCAAAAACCATTGGCAACAGTAGTAATTGGTGGGCTAATCACAGCAACCTTTCTTACATTAATTATTCTCCCGGTATTTTATATAATTTTCTCTTCGAAAAAACCAAAATTTTCTATGAAAAAGAAATCTTTCAAGATTCTAGCGATTGCGTTTTTACTGCTTTCCGGATCATCCTGTCTTAACAGCCTCCAGGCACAACAATCAATTACGGTCAATGTAGAAGATGCTATCAAAATGGCATTGGAAAATAACCTATCTATTCGTGCAACAGAGTATAGTGTTGATGCACAGAAGATTCTTAAAGGCAGTTCATGGGACTTTGGTAAGACAAATTTTGACATGGAATACGGACGGTTCAATTCTTATTCCGTTGATAATAGTTTTACAGTCTCGCAATCGTTTGCTTTTCCAGGTGTATATATCAATCAAAACAAACTGGCTAAAGCCAGAATAAAAAGTAGTGAATGGCAATTGAAAAGTTCACAACTTGAAATCGCCACAAATGTGAAACAGGTTTATTGGCAATTGGCTTTCCTGTATTCAAAGTTAAGGTTATTGCAGTATCAGGATAGTTTATTTTCCAGGTTTCAACGGGCTGCCGAACTGAGGGCAAATTCAGGTGAAACAAACCGACTGGAAATGATTACCGCCCGTTCACAAAGTCTTGAGATTAAAAATCAATTAAGGCAGGTTTCGGCAGATATTGGCATATTTAACCGTAATCTTCAAACTCTGTTAAATACAAGTATTGTTCTCTATCCTGCTGATACTATATTAAAGCGAATGAAAAACATTCCCATACCTCACGATAGTCAGGGTATTGCTAAAAACCCTTCACTTGGCTATGCGCTGCAACAGGTTGAAGTTTCGCTTACTGAGAAGAAACTTGAACGTAGCCGAACAATGCCCGATTTAAATATTGGATATTTTAGTCAGACCATTCAGGGTACTCAGGAAGTGAATGGGATTCCATTAACATTTGATTTGAGAGACCGTTTCACCGGCATGCAGGCTGGAATTGCAATTCCATTATGGTTTTTACCTTATACATCAAAAATCAAAGCTGCCAGAATCAACGAAAACATCGCGCATACAAATGCTGAAAATTATAGCCAATTGATTTCAAGCAATTACTCTTCATTAATCGATGAATACATTAAATATTTGAGCAGCATCGATTTTTACGAGCAACAAGCATTGCCCGAAGCAGATTTAATCATTGAACAATCAACCCTTAGCTATAAAGCCGGGGCAATGGATTATCTTGATTATGTGGTGAGTCTCGGTAGAGCATTGAGCATCAAACAGAATTACCTGGATGCACTCAATAGCTATAACCAAACCATCATAAATATAGAATTTATAACAGGTAAATTATTTTAAACAATAATAATATGTCAAAATATAATTTCATTTTAGCAACACTTTTCCCAACACTTTTTATAGCAATAGTCTCTTGTAATATCTGGGAAAAACCAAATGTAGAAAGCAAAGAGATTGAGATAATTCCGGAAGATATTGTGGAAATGCGAGCCGACCAGATAAAACTTGCCAATATCGAAACAGGATCAATAGAAATGCGTTCTCTTAATGGTACAATAAAAGTTAGTGGTGTAGTTACCGTGCCTCCTCAAAATCTAGCAACCGTTTGCGCACCACTGGGTGGTTTTGTAAAGAACACTACCCTTATGCAAGGAAATGCTGTTGTAAAAGGACAGACACTGGCAATTATTGAAAATCAGGAGTTTGTTGATATTCAACAGAACTACCTTGAAGCTAAAAACAAGTTTGAATTTGCTGAGGCGGAATTCAAGCGTCATTCAGAACTATACCAAAATGATGTATATTCTGAACAAAATCTCCAACAGGTTACAACAGATTTTAAAAATCTTAAAGCACAGATAAATGCCCTTGAGCAAAAACTTGCACTAATTGGCATAAATCCGGCTAATCTGAGCGAAGATAAAATCAGCCGTTTCATCAATTTAATATCACCTATTGCAGGATTCGTGACCAATGTGAATATTAGCCTGGGGAAATTCGTAACCCCTACCGATGTTCTATTCGAGATTATCAACAGTGATAAGCTTTTTCTGGATCTTACCTTATTTGAAAAAGATGTTGACAAGGTTAGCCTGGGTCAGAAAGTAAAGTTTTGTGTCAACAATGAAACTGAAATGCATGAAGCCGTAATATCTTTAACTGGTAAATCGGTAAATTCTGATAAAACTTATAAAGTGTATGCAGGTGTAAAGGGTTTTTGTAAGAATATACTACCGGGAATGTATGTAAATGCAATTATCGAAACATCAGGAATAAAAGTTACTACCTTACCTTCAGATGCAATTGTCAGTTTCGATGACAAGGATTACATTTTCGTTTTCGATAAAAATAAGGAGGAAGACGGGAAACCTTTTACTGAGTACAGAATAATTGAAGTACATAAAGGAATCAACTATAACGGTTATACTGAAATTGAGCTACCCGAAGGTTTCGATGAAGAAACAGCTAAAGTGGTTGTAAAGGGTGCTTATAATCTTCTCTCAGCTAAGAAAAATGCCGGTGAGATGGCATGCTGAGACAATAAGACTGATGCTTAAATGACAATATATATAAAAATCATGATCTTAGTGAAGGAAGGCATTAATCCGTATGGAAAATTAATTATGAAATTTAAAGGATTAGTATATGGTAACTAAGGAGATCATGATATGCCCGAAATGTCTGAAAGAATTTTCTACAAAATATGCAAAATCATGCAGCAATTGTTTTTGTTGCCTGGGTTGTGAAATATATAATTGTCCTTACTGCCAGGAAGAAATCATCATCAAACCAATACCTTGTCAGATCCCTGAATAATACAAATAAATCCATAACCTGTCCTGTTTCCAGTGAAAATAATTGATTAGGTTTGTCTTATCATTGAATTAATTCTTTATGTAATATTTCGTATTTGAGAAACCTTGACAATGAAGAATGAAGATTTCTACACAATAAAATAAATAAGTACCCATTAAATCCAGATCATTTACTTAAAATAGATATGAAATATTTAATGACAGGAATAAACTCCTCCTTGAACTGATGGATTGGATTAACGGTCATCTGGGCGAGTTGGCTGCCCTTTTTACGGCTTTATGCTGGACCGCATCAGCGTTATCCTTTGAATCAGCAAGTTTAAAGATCGGATCCCTTTCGGTCAATTTTATAAGGCTTGTATCAGGATTTATTTTCCTAAGTATTCTCAATTTTATACGAAGGGGAATTATTTTGCCAACTGATGCAAGTCTAGAAAATTGGGAATGGCTGTTTTTATCCGGAATTGTTGGTTTTTTATTTGGCGATCTTTTCCTTTTTAAATCCTATACAATCATCGGATCAAGATTTGCGATGCTAATTATGACGACAGTTCCCCCTATTACCGCTCTGAGTGGATGGATAATTCTGGGTGAGAAATTAACTCTTTTCAACTATCTGGGTATGTCACTTACTTTTTCAGGAATTACCTTGGCAATATTTAGCCGTGAAAATAAAAAAGAAAAAATTAAATTAAAAATAGCTCCAAAAGGGATCATGTATGCATTTTTCGGTGCTTTAGGCCAGGCACTTGGACTTGTTTTAAGCAAATTAGGAATGTCAGATTATGACCCCTTTGCAGCAACACAAATTAGAATTATTTCAGGAATTTTCGGATTTGGTTTACTAATAAGTATCCTTGAACGATGGAAATCAGTATTTGCTGCTGTTTCTAACCTTAAAGCAATGGTTGAAACTACCATTGGGTCATTCTTCGGACCGTTTCTTGGAGTCTCATTTTCCCTGATTGCAGTAAAACATACTGAAACAGGCATTGCGTCCACAATAATGGCCCTTGTCCCTATATTAATCATCCCTCCTTCTATTTTCATATACAAGCAAAAGTTAAGCTTATTGGAAATAATTGGATCAATCATAAGTGTATGTGGTGTTGCTATGTTCTTTATATAAAGTCGTGAAGCTTCATTCTTGAAGCTTGATCCATGAAGTGTAAGGTGAATAAATTGAATATTTTTAAACTCGAAAATATCGGTAAAGCAGTAAAAGGGAAAATTAATAAGATACTTCGCCTAATGAATTTAATCAATTTTATGGGATAACTTTGCACGAAATCAATCATTATTAAAGTGAAACCGGAATGTTGGAAAATAAAAGGATGATGAAATCTAATAAAATTTTAAATCGATCTATACTCAAAGAATGTACTTATTCCGCTGTCAGGGCAGGCGGTCCGGGCGGACAGAATGTGAACAAGGTAAATACTAAGGTAGAATTGAGATTCAAAATTACAGATTCAATGATTCTTAATGATAAAGAAAAACAGGCCATCCTGAGGAAATTATCTTCAAGAATAACAAGCAGTGGAGAACTTGTCATTTCTTCCCAGATAGAGCGGTCACAACTTAAGAATAAAAAAGCCGTAACTGAGAAGTTTATTGACCTGCTGGAAAAAGCCATTCAACCTGCGAAAAATCGAATACCTACAGCACCCACATTTTCCTCCATAGAAAAAAGAATTGAAGAAAAAAAGAAACTTGGAAAACAAAAAAAACTTAGAATTCCTCCTTCTGATGAATTGTAATAACTATGTTATAACTGAATTTATATTTTAGGTATTTAGCGCTTTGTTTGATTGGATGTTACTAAAATTAGCTGATTCATCAATTTATAATCGAGTAAAAAATTTCGAATCTCGCTTTTTCATCCTAACGCCAGGTCGGGATTGTTCTCAATCAGGTTTCATTCTGAAGACTAGCAAAACTTTTTGCTTACTAACATTTTCTCATTTACTTTTTTTCTAATTTGTTAATTTACTAATTTTCAATTTTTAATTTTTAATTTTCATATTTTCTCATTCTGTAAAAATGTTTGCGATTTTGGATATAGAGACCACCGGGGGGAGTCCGAAAAATGAAAAAATAACAGAAATTGCTATTTTTTTACATGACGGTGAAAAAGTTATTCAAGAGTACACTAGCCTTGTTAATCCAGAAAGAAATATTCCTTATTTTATCACCAATCTGACAGGTATAAACAACGAAATGGTTGCTGATTCACCTAAATTTTACGAGATAGCCAGGGACCTTGTAGAGCTTACTGAAAATTGTATTATAGTCGGACATAATGTAAATTTTGACTACAGTTTTATCAAATCTGAATTCAAACGTCTCGGATATGATTATAATCGACAAACTATTTGTACCGTCAAATTAAGCCGCAGATTGATTCCGGGTTTAAAATCCTATAGTCTGGGAAACCTCTGCGAAAGTCTTGATATAAAGATAAACGGACGCCACAGAGCAACGGGTGATGCACTTGCAACTATGCAGATTTTTGACCTTTTATTGAGAATAAATAATCAACAGGGATCTCAAATCCCTATTATGCTCCCAAGGGATGGAAAATATAAAAACCTGAATGGGTTCCTTAGCCCGGAAGATATAAATAAATTACCGTACGAAACAGGTGTATATTATTTGCATGATTCAGAAGGTAATGTCCTTTACCTTGGAAAAAGTAAAAATATTCATAACAGGATATTGGAACATTTGGCAAACAATTCGACAAGAAGGGCAAATGAATTACGTGACAGGATTGCCGGTATTTCTTATGAACTTACAGGAAGTGAGTTAATTGCTCTTCTTAAAGAATCACATGAAATAAAGGATCTTAAACCATTGTATAACAGGAAACAAAAACGAATTCTATATGTCTGGGGACTATATGAGTTTAAAGATACAGATGGTTATATTAACTTTAGAATTAGGAAGATCGGGGAAGAGAATAGACCTCCCCTGTCAACATTTAATAATAAAAAAGAGGCTGTTGTCTTTCTTACCGGAATGGTTGAGAAACATTGGTTATGTCAGAAACTATGCGGCCTGTATGACACTGAAGGAAGCTGCTTTCATTATACCATTCGTCAATGCAACGGAGCATGCATTAAAAAAGAGTCAAAATCTGTTTACAATGCCAGGGCACAAATCCTGGTTAATACTTTCGAATTTGACCATGAGAATTTTCTGGTTATTGACAAAGGACGAAGTCCATCTGAAAGATCCATCATATGTGTAGAGAAAGGAATTTATAAGGGCTATGGTTACCTGGATGTCACACAATCCTATCTTGGGGTGAATGACATGCTTGAATGCATAAAGCCTGCATTAGATAATAAAGATATCCGGTTTATTATTAAATCCTGGTTGAGGAAAAATAAAGTAGAAAAACTTATCAGATACTAATATAATTCGTGATCCGAGATCTGTGGGATTTAAAACCTCAGATTCATAAAAATTATCTTAGTCATTTGCTTATCCTGTTATACAATGTGGTATTATGGGCAATAAATATTCAAAGTAGTGAAAAACTTTTATAAAAATTCATTATTTAATCTAATACTCTGAAAAGTAAATCATTAAATCATACGCTACAAAATTCAGGAAATATTTTCAACAAAGGTTTTGCTAATAAAGTATAACTGTTTATCTTTGCAACCCTTAAGAAAATTATAAATTTGATTCAGTAGCTCAGCTGGTAGAGCACATCCCTTTTAAGGATGGGGTCCTGGGT
>CAZKMG010000110.1:9490-10673 GCA_964553465.1 uncultured Bacteroidaceae bacterium | reverse complement strand
TTATTTTTACAAGTCGTTATCCAAAACTCATCAAAAAGTTAATTCTGATTAGTTCGGGATCCTTTGAGACAAAATACCAAAATGATATTATACATGTACGATTAAATAGGCTTCAGCAAAGAGATCGGGAAGAAGCTGAGAATCTGTTAGGCTTAATTAATTTTGGTCAACCAAGCAATTTTATATTTAGCCGTTTTGGACAACTAATGGCAATTGCTGATTCCTATGATTATCAACCTATCAGCCAGGAAACAATAGATGTTGATTTCACAATTTACCAATCAGTTTGGTCTGAGGCAAAACATTTACGGGACACAAACGAATTGATAAGTTATGCCGACAAGATTGAATGCCCAGTTGTTGCAATTCATGGTGATTATGATTCACATTCTGTTGAAGGAGTGGAAAAGCCACTTTCAGAAAGATTGGGGATATTTAAGTTAATAAAATTAGAAAAATGTGGGCATACACCATGGAATGAAAGATATGCAAGAGATAAGTTCTTTCAAATATTGCAAATGGAATTGAACATAATTAATGATTAAATAAAATCACTTATCAAATAATTTTATTAATCCGTAATTTATCTCAACTGATCATTTATACTTTATGAACTTTAATATTAGTCTAAAAACATAACTCCAATTAATACTACAAATTCCATTCATCCATGATGCAAGTCAACAAATCTAAACTGTAACCAATGAACAATTCAAAACTTAAAGCATCAATAAAAGTCAGGAAGAAAAATAAAGTGTATTATTTAATGGATAATAACAAAAGAATCCAAAAGTTAAAACCCTGGCTTGGTGATTTATTTTCTTTTTTATACGATCTAATAATGGAAAGATCGATATTTCCTAAAAAATTTAATGGCTCAATTCACAGACACTTTGAAATATTAAGAAATGAATTTAAAAATATTCATCATAAAAACATATTAGAAATAGCAACAGGAAGTGGAAATGCAGTGCATTTTCTGAACAATGATAATTTTTATACTGGCATTGACATTAGTTCCGGGCTTCTTCATAAGGCAGTTAAGAATTTTGAAAAATATAGATTCCTACATGCAGAATTCTATATTGCTGATGCATGTAATATTCCTTTCAGTAACGATATTTTTGATATTGGTATTTGTAATCTTTCAATAAACTTCTTTGAAGATATTGAACATTTTATA
>CAZKMG010000110.1:0-9480 GCA_964553465.1 uncultured Bacteroidaceae bacterium | reverse complement strand
TAGAATTAAAGAGGGTGATGAAACAGGGAGGTCTTTTCATTTGCAGCGTACCCATTCCTGAAAAGAAAAATCCTCAGGTCAAAATCCGAGGGACATTACTCTCCGAGCACGAATTGATAAAATTATTTCAAAAACACAATTTTAATTTTGAAAAAATACCACATAAAAATAAAACAGTGTTGTATTTTAAAGCAAAATTAATCGAGAAAAAATAGAAAGATGGTGTAAAAATCGGCCTTCTTTCATCTTGTTTTTTCAATAACAAGGCTTGTATGTGTCTTAAGATATTAATCGCAAATGTTATTTAATGCAACAGGTCTGAAAATCATTTTCTTATCCGGCAACTAATCTTCACACTAAACTTTTTATTCAAAATAAGGTTTTAGATTGTGACTATATTTAATTATATTATTTTTATCAGATCAAATCTATATTTTGAATGAAGTATATAATATTTGCCTTTTTACTTATAATACCTATTTTCTGTAAAGCTCAAACAGATACCCCTGAATTAGTTACAGACAGACCAGACCAAACTGAATCATCTTCACTTGTACCTGTTAAATCTCTTCAAATTGAAACCGGATTTATTATGGAGAATGATGTAATTGATTATTCAAGACAAAATTCAGTTACATATAATACAACACTTTTACGATATGGACTTTTAAAAAATTTTGAATTAAGATTAGGATTGGATTATCTTAAAAATAAAGAAGAGATTAAGAATTTAGACTCTTTGAATATATCTTCAGGTTTAAGTCCTCTTTATACTGGTTTTAAAATAAAAGTTACTGATGAAAATGGCTGGATACCCGAAATTGCACTTTTAGGAGGCCTTGCTCTCCCTTTTACTGCCCAAAAAGAATTAAAACCATCTTACCCTGCTATAAATATGAGATTTGCATTTGCACATACCTTATCGAACAAATTCTCCCTTGGTTATAACATAGGTGCAGAATGGGATGGTGAGTCTGCCATACCGGGGTATTTTTACTCGATCTCCTTGGGTGCCGGGTTAACCAGTAAATTAGGGATGTTTATTGAGAGCTATGGATTAATACATGAGAAGAGTGATGCAGAACATCTTATAGATGCAGGGTTTACTTTGTTATTATTAACTAACCTTCAACTTGACATATCCGGTGGATTAGGAATCAATGATAAGCCAATTGATAACTTTATAAGTATTGGCATGAGCTTCCGTCTACCAGAGTAAATATAAACAAGAATTAAAAAGTTGGTGACAGTTGTATTCTGATCTCGTCTATTTTGAAAGATGAAAAAAATACCAATAATTATCGTTTCTGTTTTACTTCTTATAAGTTGTAACCAATATAACTCCTCATATTTTGTTGAAGGGGTATCTAATCCGGTTATTAATCTGAACGGTACCTGGAAAGTAAACACTAATCCTTCCGGAGAATACTGGAAGATAGGATTACTAAATGAGGAATGGAAAGATATTCAGGTTCCAGGGGAATGTATGATGCAAGGCTTTCTAATAAAACAAGATAAACCTTTCGCATACAAAAAAAGTATTCAAATTCCTCCCGACTTTGACAGAAAAAAAATCAAGCTTCAATTTGACGGTGTCTATAGTTATGCAAGAGTATGGATTAATGGCAATTATGTTGGTGATCATTCAGGTGGTTTTACAAGATGGGAATGTGATATAACCCCTTACGTAACAGCTGGAGAATCTTCCATGCTTACTGTAGAAGTAACGGATAAGGCTGATGAGATTTCTTATGCCAGCGGCTACGCTAAACATCCAATTGGAGGGATCCTTCGTGATGTAAATTTGCTGGCATTTCCTCTTAATTATCCTGAAGAAATTACTATCAAAACCAACTTCGACGAAAATTTTAAAAATGCATTACTGATATTATCAGGAAAAACAGAAGTGATTTCTGATCATTCAAAGATTACTTTTGAGTTGTTCGACGCAAGACATAAAAAGATATATCTTGAAAATACTTCTATCCCATTAAATCATGAACAATATTTTCAAGTTACAAACTCTATTATTAACCCTTTAAAATGGGATGCTGAACACCCTGATCTTTATCATCTGAAAATATCCTTTACAGAAGATGGTAAACTATTTTGGCAAAAAACTCTCAGGTTTGGATTTAGGGAGATTACTCTGAATGGGAATAAGGTACTTGTGAACGGCAGTGAAATTAAACTCCGGGGAGTATGCCGGCATGATATACATCCATCGCTTGGAAGGGTTTCCACACCGGAATATGAGCTCAAAGATGTTATTCTGGCCAAAGAAGCCAATATAAATTTCATTCGAACATCACATTACCCTCCTACAGAACATTTTTTGCAGTTATGTGATGAATATGGCTTATATGTTGAAGTTGAAACTGCCGTTTGTTTCGTAAATACGCATCGCGGCGAAAAGTATCAACCGGGAGCTTCTGAAAATAATGCCAGCTATACCTCTCGATATTTATCACAACTTGAAGAAATGGTAACCAGCCATAAGAATCATCCATCCATTATTATGTGGTCTATAGGGAACGAAAACTCTTTTGGAACAAATTTTAAAAAATCATATGACTGGGTTAAAAAAAATGATGATACCCGACCTGTTATTTTTAGTTATCCTGGGAATGTACCAGATAACATCAGGTCCTATGATATTTTAAGTATGCACTATCCAGGATTAACAGGTAATATGAATCAATATGGAAAAGTCACAAAAGGATTCGGATATTCAGGAATGCCGGTTATTTTTGATGAGTGGGCTCATGTGGCTTGTTATAATAATTTCACTGTCACTGAAGATCTAAACGTTAGAGATTTTTGGGGAAGAGGCCTTGATCGCATGTGGCAAAAAACTTTTGATGCAAGTGGTGGACTTGGTGGTGCAATCTGGGGCATGATAGATGAGACATTTATGTTACCTGATTCATTATTCGGATTTAATGAATCTGATAAAAACCTGACTCCCGATGTCTACCCAGGTAATACTGTTGGATATGGCGAATGGGGTATAGTAGATACCTGGCGAAGGAAGAAACCGGAATTCTGGAATACCAAGAAAGCCTATTCTCCTGTTAAAATCTTAAAAACTGTAATTGAAGATTATTCTGATGGGGTACCAGTCAGTATTCCCCTTTATAACCGGTTTGATCATACAAATATCAATGAACTGACTATTAAGCTGACATATAATGGTCTGGGAAGAACTTTAAAAGCTCCGGATATTCAGCCTCATACCAAAGGAATATTATTGCTTCCAATAAAAGGATGGAATCCTAAAGAGAAGGTATTTTTGGAATTTTTTACTTTAAATAATAAACTTATTGATAAATATGCACTTTCTCAGTTGCCGGAATTGGATATTACAGATCATCCCAAACATTCGGAAAAAATCAAAATAGAAGAGAATGAAAAGTTCATCACTATAATTTGCGAAAATAATACCCGGATAATTTTTGATAAAAAGACCGGACTTATAAATGAAATTCAACAAACATCAGGAAACTACTCATTTTCAGGACCATTTATCAACCTGAGAACTAAAGGTAGATCTATCATTTATTCTAACAATAAAATAAACGATTATTGTACAGACTGGCAATTGAATAATTTTGATTATAAACAAAAAGACGATATAGTATCTTTGCATATTATTGGTGAGTATAACAATTCAATCCCTGCCGAATTTAAGCTAGATATAAGCTCCGTTGGTGATATTAAAACACATTATCACATTCAAAATGTTCCACAAGAATATATTCGTGAAATTGGAATTAAATTCAAACTTGATGATGTCTTTGACTCACTTTACTGGGAAAGAAATTGCTACTGGAGTTATTATCCACCAAATCACCTTTCTGCACCAAAAGAAATTATTGCTTTACATACTAACATTCAGAAAAGTTATAAAAATGAACCAAAAAAAGATTGGAATTCAGATACGAAGAGTTTCTTCTATGAAGGGCCAGAGGATGAATTAATCAAAGATCAATTTACAAATATTGCCAGGTCAACAAAGGAAAATATCAGAAAATACTGCCTTTATAAAAATGGACAGGAAATTATTTCCATACAAAGTAACGGAAGTGTAAGTGGCAGGTTGGAGAAGGTTTCTGAAAATGTACATATTTTTGCAAACAATCAAATGGATTATGTTGATCTAAACTGGGGTAATTTTCAACGAAATATAATCCTCGAGAGAAATTATTCTGATGAAGTAGCTTTTAAGATTAATACACACTCAACCGGTACATATAAGTAATAATCAGTTAAAATAACCTGAATGATATCATGGTTTTTATAATAATTTATTCAATATGGTTTATTTCAGAGGTATTGGTAAATAGATTGTTACGTTCTGGTCAAGATGATAAAAAGCATCAGGACAAAGGATCAATTCGAATTATTTGGATTACAATATTGGTTGCAAATACCTCAGGAATAGTAATTGCCAGCTTTCTCAGTCGTCCTATTAGTAATTTAATTCTCCTGCCATATTTTGGTCTTTTCCTGATGATAGCAGGAATGATATTCAGATTTATTTCAATATGGTCGCTTGGAAAAATGTTTACTGTTGATGTTACAATCCGGGATAAGCATATGATAAAAAAAGATGGATTATACAAGCTAATCCGGCATCCTTCTTACTCAGGTGCTTTGGTGACATTTGTTGGTTTTGGTATATCCCTTAATAACTGGATAAGTTTAATTATCATCTGTGTTCCCGTAGCAATGGCTTTTCTCCATAGAATAAAAATTGAAGAGAGACTTTTAATAGACCAATTCGGATTGGATTATATTAATTATATGAAAAAAACATATCGCCTAATTCCCTGGATTTATTAATAAAATTAACTGCCAGCAAAACCTTTGACTTTTTTGCAACTCCAAAAAATTGATCCTATTTGCCTTTATGTTTTCTGGCCAAAAAGAAACATGTATGGTCATAGCTAAATGTCTGATTAATTAAAAACATTTTCCGATACTTATCAGATGAATTTTGTGAACAAGATTGAAAGAATTTATTTTTTCTTTAAATACTTATCTGACATAAGGAATAACTGTATTTAGTTTATTGTGGTAAAGATTAACAAACTTCTACCCTCACGGTAATGATAACTAAAAACCTTGAAATCCCTTCATGAATCAATAGTATGCTCGTACTTAAAAATAAAAACAGTAATATCCTAACGTAATTATTATTCTATATTTGTAAAGAAATCAGTAAATGTCTAATTTGATAAGGGAAATGTTATTTGCTGGTGTATTGTTATAATTCAATGAGTAGAAATATGGGAAAAGTACATCGATTCGATCACGATAACTTTAAAGTGAAACCGGGAGTTAAAATCATTTTAAGTGACTTTGATCCAGATTGGACTTCTGGTATTAAAGACAAGCAAACAGCACAAAAATCTTTGAAGCAGGACATAGAAATGCTATCTTCTGCCCAGGAGATTTTATGGGCTTCAGGACAACAGGGAGTTTTGATCATCTTTCAGGCTATGGATGCTGCAGGAAAAGACAGTACCATTAAACATGTGATGTCAGGTGTCAACCCACAAGGATGCTCTGTCCATTCATTTAAGGCCCCATCCGAAGAAGAAAAGCAACACCATTTTTTATGGAGGCCGAATCGTTTTCTGCCAGCGAAAGGGCAAATTGCCCTCTTTAACCGCTCCTACTACGAAGAAGTATTAGTGGTCAGAGTTCATCCAGGATTTTTAAAGGGACAATTACTTCCAAGAAATTTCGACGACCAGGATCTCGACAAGTTATGGAAACAACGCTTTCATGAGATTAACCATTGGGAACTGTCTTTGATCAACCAAGGTATCACCATTATCAAGTTCTTTTTAAATGTTTCGAAACAGGAGCAAAAGAAACGTTTTTTGGAACGGCTTGAGAGGCCTGAGAAAAATTTTAAATTTTCAGCTGCAGATGTTACAGAGAGAACGTATTGGAAAGATTATCAACATGCTTACGAGCAGATGCTCATGGGTACGAGTACAGATTATGCTCCCTGGTATGTGATTCCTGCCGATAAAAAATGGTTTATGCGTGCTTTAGTGGCTGACATTATTGCTGCCCACATCGAAGCGCTGGATCTTAAAATCCCAACTTTGTCACAAACACAACTTGATGAACTGGCAAAATCTAAAGCAAGATTGTTGAACGAATAAAGTATTAGATTCCTTTATTTTACAATGATGTTGTTAAATTTTCAGGAGGGTTTCAAACTGGATAAATAATTTGACTTTTTGAAACAATATTTTTATCCGGTCAATGTTGATACGATTTGTTGGAAAACTTAAAGAAGTTATTTTTTCTGTTCTTACCAGACAAATTCCACTTAAATCAGGGTCAAGAAAAGCATTTAATTGTCGCTTCCACTTTTGTCCTATTTGAATCTTAAATCTTTGACGACCCTGTTCATCAATCAGAATGAATACTCATTATTATATTAAAAGTTTAATTCTGAATATTTATTAAAAAAATATAGGCACTCATAGCAATAAAGTCCAGTGATGGAAAATTACTAAAAAGCTTATTATGACACTGATGCATATGAAAGAAATTAAGATAAAACCGATTGGATACGTTAGAAATAACAGAATCCTTCCAAATGATGATAACTGGTCACTAGTCGAATCAATTATTGAAATAAATGATGACTTACCAGAAAATTGTTTAGACGGTATTGATCAGTTTTCTCATCTTGAAATAATCTTTTATTTTAATCAATCGACCATGACAATTATTGGGAGTGAGCATCCAAGAGAAAATAAGGATTTCCCCAAAGTTGGTATTTTTGCTCAAAGAAAAAAGGATAGACCTAATCATATTGGAGCTACAATTGTGACTTTAATAAGACGGAATGGTCGGAAATTGATTGTTAAAAACCTTGATGCCATTAATGACACACCAGTCGTTGATATTAAGCCAGTTTATAAAGAGTATCTCCCTCAGGGGAAAGTTATACAGCCCAAATGGAGTAAAGAATTAATGAAAAACTATTGGTAATAAGAATTTATCAATAATTATGAAGAATTTAATATCCGCCTTAAAATTAAAGGATTACATAAGTTTAACCGGATTAATGATCATTGGATTTGGTTGGCTTTTAATTGACCAGATATTTTTTCCTGAAGTATATCAAAGATTAATAATTTTTTTCATTTTGATTTTTATTCTTTATTATATTCAATTTTCAATGAATAAACCAGATCATATAATGCATTATGCAAATTCAATCGCTTTTTTCACAGTTTCCTTTATTGTAATTGTCAGTTTGATTATGCATGTGATAATAAATAAAGATTTCAATTACAAATCGATTTTAATTTGGGCCATTGTGGGATTATTACCTTATTTGACCGGATTTATTTACATGAAAACCAAAAAGAAAAGCTCCAATATCCATTAATCAATCATACACTTTAAAAGGATTTCGTTGCTATGAAAGTCATTATTTATCAAAATTTTCCTTTGAGGTGGGAATGAAAATGACTCCGAAAATAGTTTTAAAATCAAGCTTTAATCTTTTAAAATAACTTATTTAAAGATGATAAGTCTGATCAAATTAAAAATGTACAAAATCGATAGCTTATTATTAGGCATAATTCTACTATTCATAAGTTGTCAGTCCCTTAATAAAAAGGATCCATCTGCTCCTAAAATTGAAATTAAGATATGGTATGGTTTGGATCAACATTTTGGCAACATAGGAAATGCACAAAGGCAAATAAATATTCTTGGTAATATCAAATCCGGCAATAAACAAATCAAAGCTTATTACACATTGAATACCAGTCAGGAAAAACATTCCCTCACTCTAGGTTGCGATTTACATCGTTTAGCAAAGGATGGAGATTTTAATATCGAAATCGAAAGAAATGATTTAATCCAGGGTAGAAATATAGTTCATTGTTTTGTTGCATTAGATGATAAAATACTCGGTGATGAAGAAGTAATTATAAATTATACGAATAGTCGAATTTGGCCTTTGCCGTATTTTATTCATTGGGATCATGTGACTAATATTCAAGATGCAGTGGAAATTGTTGATGGGGAATGGGAACTCTTAGATTCGGGTATTCGCACAAAATATAAATATTATGACCGAATAATAGCGTTTGGTGATTCTTCATGGAGAAATTATGAAGTTGAAACAACCGTAACTTTTCATGGATATAATCCCCCAGGTAATGGTCCACCGACTTATAATGTATCGCATGTTGCGATTGCCTCAAGATGGCCCGGTCACGATAAGGACAGTTTACAACCTAACCGTAAATGGTTTCCTCTTGGAGCTACTTCTGAATTTAGAATTACTGATAATTATGACAGTTGCAGGTGGCGTATTTTCGATGGGGAAAATTTTTACTCAGAGCAATCAGCCTCTAATTATCGACAAATCCAGCCTGAAATAGCTTATAAACTTAAACATCGAGTAGAGGATTTGGCAAAAAACAACACTTTGTATTCAGTAAAATTTTGGGAGGCCAATGAAGAAGAACCTTTAGAATGGGATTTTCAAGCTACGGAGATTTCAAAAAAGAGAGAGTCAGGTAGTGCCTGTTTGATTGCTCATAATACTGATGTAACTTTTGGAAACATTTCCGTCGTACCAATTATTTCCAAATCAGATCATTAAGAGCGTTTTTAAATTATTGGGTGGGGTGCGATTTGTTTAATCTTGTTTATACTGAACTTATTTCACCCATGCATATATATTTATCAAAATCTCCAGGGAGAGCTTGAATTAATAAACAAAATAAACTGATAATTTTGAAGATTAGCCTGGTTATCGTGCTTTATGATTTTCATCAATGTAACGGGATCAATCCTATAAAACAAGTAATTAATTCTTATTCGGATTTGGAAAGATAACATTCAGAAACATAAAGTAGATAGTATATGAAACTTACAGAAAAAATACATTTGTTACAGATTGATTTTGAAATATCGTTAAGTCCTGAAAAAAAACTGACAAGATTCGTAAATTCAATCCTGATTTTTGGAGACAAAATTACACTGATTGACACAGGAGTTAAAGGAAGTGAAGAAAAACTCTTTGCCTATATTGAAGAAAACAATAGAAGTATTTCTGATATAGCAACCGTCATAATCTCTCATTCTCATCCTGATCATATTGGTTCTGCCTTTAAGATTAAAGAGCTCACAAATTGTAAGATACTTGCACACGAAAGTGAAGTGGATTGGATTGAGAATATTGACATCCAGTATAAAGAGAGACCTGTCCCCGGATTTTATAATTTGGTTGATCGCTCAGTTAAAATTGATGATACATTAATCCATGGACAGATTTTACAAGCCGCCAAAGATGTTACGTTGGAAGTAATTCATGCTCCGGGACACTCAAAAGGATCATTGAATATTTTATTTAGGGAGGACAGAATTTTGTTCACAGCAGATTCAATTCCATTAAAGAACGACATTCCGAATTATGACAACTAT
>CAZKMG010000109.1:0-10719 GCA_964553465.1 uncultured Bacteroidaceae bacterium | reverse complement strand
TTATTATAACTGTCCCATGTTCTGGTTGCAATACCGGATCGGTTTCCACCAAAATCCCACACCTCATTACCATAACTTGTATTAAAGGTCCTTACATAAAATGAAACAGGATCACCTGCTTTGATATTTAAAGTGGGGTAATATGCAGGTTGAAGTGTAGGTATGGCTTTGCCTGGATTTGCTCTGTCGTATACCTGCACTGCTGTAAAATCATAATCAACATTTCCTTTTGAATCAGTGACTTTTAGTATTTCACTGTACTCACCCGGAGTAGTGTAAGTCCTCTTCTGCAAAACACCGACTGCTGTAGTTCCGTCATCAAAGCTCCACTCATAAGAAACAATATCTCCTTCAAAACTCCTGGATTTACTCCCGTCAAGGATTACCTCCTGATCCGTCCATGCGATATGATGGGGACGAGCTACAGCTATGATGGCCGGTTTATATTCGTTAACATATGCTTCCCAACAATAAGCATACGCGTCTTCTGTTTCCCACATACCATTTGGAGTTTCTTTATTTGAAATCTGAAAATGCAGATGTACCCATCCACCACTATGTCCCTGTTTCCCAATAAACCCGATCTTCTGACCCATCTTCACATTGGCTCCCGCTTGGATTGCAGGATCAACGCTGTCGAGATGGCTGTATCGATAATACCATCCTCGCTTATCTACAATATACACAACATCAGTACGGACATCTGCAGGAAAATCGGTATATCCCTCAAGAGTATCTTTATTCGCTGCAATAACAAGTCCGTCAGTGGCAGAAATGATCTCATCCATACCCTCAGCTCCACCCATGTCATGCCCATAATGATAATATATCTTTGGATCCCCGGGAGTTTCTCCCCAGTCTACCCAGCTAGGCTCATTCCCTGATTGAGACATAGATGCCAGCCATTTCTGTTTGATAGGGTAAACAAATGTTCCTGGTTTTATATAAGGGGAATCCTTTGGCCAAAGTCTTAGAGTAACTTCTTTAATGAGTCCGGGACGATCTTTTGTACTATTCTCAGCGAAACTAATTAATGCAGGACAATCAATCTGTACTTTTCCAACAATAACGGGTAAATTGTAATTACCAGTATTTAATGTTTTCTCCTCACCATCAACAGAAATCCTTATTTTGGCAGACCGCACGGCATTTCTGAGACTATCGCGGTTTTCCTCAACAGATATAAGCTTCAGATTTATCTTTTCACCGTTGCTTAAAAGTATTTCCTGAGATTCCCCGGTGTTCAATGCAGTAACCACCCGAAGTGGCTTTTCCGTGGATGATTTGGTGCAGGAATTAAACAGGGGAAGGATGATAAACAATACCCCCAAAAGAATGAATCTCCTGAATAATACAATTTCTTTTGTCATTTTATTTTTTTTAAAGGATTATTAAAAGATTATTTTTAAATGATTCTCAATAATTTCCTAAGATAAAATTTAATTTATAAACACACAAGGTTTACTATTATGTACACCAGATTAAATTCTATCTATTCGTAAGTAAAAACTGTTTGGTATTTGAATACCTCATAATTTTCCTAAACGACATTCCATACTAATTATAATAAAAAACCATACCATCACTTATTGATAGTTGGATGGAATTATTCATCTTTGT
This sequence comes from uncultured Bacteroidaceae bacterium, assembly GCA_964553465.1. Taxonomy (GTDB): domain Bacteria; phylum Bacteroidota; class Bacteroidia; order Bacteroidales; genus CAZKMG01. The sequence goes on along the minus strand of CAZKMG010000109.1, from coordinate 9,099 downwards.
AAAAAAGTCACCATATTTATGAGTGAAGTACTATTTCTGATCATCTTTATCCTATTCATTTTGGGTGTTCTTGTTTTTGACCTGCTTCTAATTGGAAGGAAAAGTCATGTTGTATCATTTAAAGAGGCTTTAACATGGAGCATGATTTGGATTTTCATTGCCGGGGCATTTTATTTTGTAATCAGATATTTTGGTGAAAGAATACATGGAATTGAGAATTTTGAAGATCTAAAAATCATTGTCTCAAAATACGCTCCTGGATTGAGGCTGGATGAGAACAATTTTGCGAACAGTATTGAAATGTACAGAAAAACAATGTCGCTTAATTACCTTACAGGTTATTTGATTGAAGAAACGCTCTCCATTGATAACCTGTTTGTTATTTTTATGATCCTTACTGCATTTTCTGTGAGGCTCAGTAACTACAAACCTGTACTATTCTGGGGTATCCTTGGTGCCATTGTGCTAAGGTTTCTTTTCATTTTTGCAGGCTCTGCCCTAATTCAGAGATTTGAATGGATCCTGTTAATTTTCGGTGCCTGGCTCGTATTCTCAGGTATTAGAATGTTTATTGAACGCAAAAAGGAACAAAAAATTGAACCCCAAAACAATAAGGTTGTTTTATTCCTCAGCAGAAATTTCAAGGTCTTCCCCAGGTATGTCGGGAATAGATTCTGCATCAGAAAAAATAATAAAATATATTTAACTCCCCTGTTTATAGTTGTTGTTTATATCGAGTTTTCTGATGTGATTTTCGCTTTTGATTCAATACCTGCTATTTTTTCGGTTACCAGGGATCCCTATGTGGTATTTCTCTCCAATATATTTGCCATCATTGGCTTACGTTCATTATTTTTTCTTCTGATCAGAATTATTGATCTGTTTCATTATTTGAAAACCGGAATTGCAATATTACTGGCTTTTGTTGGATTTAAACTTTTATTTAATTCTTGGCTGGATCATATCGGGTACAAATCGATCTATTCATTGTACTTTATATTATTAATCCTTGCAGGAAGTATTTTCTTGTCAATCATTTATCCAAAAATAGCAGTTTCGGATGAACAGTCATTATAAATTTTCTGATTTGAAGTGTTTGAAGGTAAGCAGATTATTCAAAGAAATATTTGGAATGAAATTACAAAATAATAAATATTAATTCTCTCCATATTTAGTCATCGGATGATGATTTAACTCTTCTGTATCTGAAGGATTTAAAAACCAGGTAAGCTATAAAAAGTACTCCCAATACCAGGAATGTCCACGATAATTCCTTGTAATATCTCTCCAGAAGATTTTTCTGTGAGTACAGGAAATATCCTAAAGCAGCCAGGATTGCATTCCACGACATCGCGCCAAGCAGTGTAAAAAGGATAAAATCCTTTATCTTCATCCTTGATAAACCAGCAGGAATTGAGATCAGCTGGCGTACAGCAGGAACCAGCCTTCCGATAAAGGTTGAACTTCGGCCGTACTTCCTGAAATAAGATTCCGCTTTTTCAACGGATCCGGGATTGATTAAGAGCAATTTTGCCATCCGTGTACCAGCAAATTTATAAATGAGTCTACGCCCCAGGAACCAGGCAACATAGTAATTAAAGAGAGCACCGATTATTGCGCCCAGGGTACTGAATAAAAATACCAATCCTATATTCAACTCACCTTGAGCAGCTTTCCATGCTGCAGGAGGAACAACTATCTCAGAGGGGAAAGGCATAAATGAACTCTCAATGGCCATAAGTAAAGTTATAGTTCCATAGTTGATATTAGACATATACCAGTCTGTAACATTACTGAAAATCTCTGAAACCATTTATTTTTGGTAATTAATTAGTTTTTAAAGAAACAAAAAAGTCGTTAATAAATAATACATATTATAAAAAAGTATTCTGATTTTAAGGGATATTCTGGTATTATATCTTAATTGATTTCTTTCTTAACATTTAATTCCAATATCCATTGTTAAAGTTTAAATTAACCATTTCATAACATTAAGTTAACATTTCTCATATTTGAACAAACTAACTTTGAAAGTTTAATTTTTTTAGTAGCGATACATTTTAATACATGAAGTATTTTTTATTTTTATCCTCTATCGTTTTTTTTTCATGGACTTCTAATAATCTTCAGAAGTCACTGAGGGTAACAGGCAGTGATACCTGCTTACCTGTCCTTCAGAATGTGTCAGAACAATACATGAAAGCTTATCCTTCTGCCTCTGTTACTGTCACCGGAGGTGGCTCCGGGGTAGGTATTACAGCATTAATGGCCGGAACAACTGACATTACAATGGCCTCCCGCAGAATGAAAATGGATGAAAAGCTCAATATGCAACAGGGCAGAAACCCATTCAAAGAAATAGTATTTGCTTATGATGCATTGTCAGTCATTGTTCATCCTGGTAATGTCATTAACCAATTGACAATGGAGCAGCTTGAAGGCATTTTTACAGGTAAGATCACCAACTGGAAGGAATTGGGAGGTGAGGACCTGAATATTATTATTTATTCCAGGGAAACGAGTTCCGGTACCTATGAATTTTTTAAGGATAAAGTATTGGGGAATAAAAATTTCGCATCTTCTGCCCTGATGCTTCCTGCCACCGGAGGGATTATCCGCAGTATCAGTCAGACTAAAGGTGCAATTGGGTACGCAGGATTAGCCTATGTTGATAAAAATGTAAAAGCGCTCAGGATATCATTTGATGAAGGGAAAACTTATATTTCCGGGACAAAAGAAAATGGAAAAAATAAAACTTATCTTATCACACGTCCCTTATATCTCTATTATACTTTGAATAATGAAAATAAAGTAAAACATTATATCGATTATATTTTATCTAAAAAAGGACAGGGAATAATTGATAACCAGGGGTATATCAAGATGAAATAGGATTACCCTTTAAATTTCTGCCAAAATATCAAATTTATAAGGTGAAAAGAAAATACCGAAAAAGTATTGAGAAAATAATTGAAGGAGTGCTTTTCTCAAGCAGCACCATCACAAGTATAACTGTTATCTTTATTATTATCTTTTTATTTCAAGAAGGAATTGGCCTTTTTTGGAATAAACCTATTGAAAAAGGGTATTTTATCGCTGTTAACAAGGATAATCCTGTAAAAAAGCTTTCAGCGGCACAAATTGACCTGATATTTAACCAGGATATTACTAACTGGAATAAAGCAGGAGGTCAAAACGACAGTATAATTCTATTTACATTTAACAATATTACTCATTATATTCCTGAAGATTCACTTGGCGCCAGCCTGGAATTTTTACCCATAAAAATAAACGAATTCATCAGTAAGAATACAGGTGTAATTGCATATTTTCCTGAAATATTTAAGCCTGAACCTTTCGACGCCAGCCTGATTCCTGTTGAGAATGTAAAACCCGGCGATTTTATTTTTGATAAAAACTGGTATCCAACCAATCAACCTGCTGCTCAACTCGGTATCCTGCCTCTTATTCTGGGTACACTCTGGGTTAGTTTCGGCGCGATCCTTATTGCACTTCCTTTAGGACTCGCAACAGCTATCTATTTGGCTGAAGTTGCAGATAAACGGTTACGGAACTTTTTAAAACCGGTCATTGAATTACTTGCAGGAATTCCTTCTGTTGTCTATGGATTTTTTGGGCTTATTGTCATTGTACCACTTGTTCAGAAAAGCTTCAACCTTGCGGTCGGAGAAACTGCACTTGTGGGCAGTATCATTCTTGGAATTATGGCACTTCCAACAGTTATATCCATTGCAGAAGATTCGATCAGATCAGTACCCGCTGAAATGAAGGAAGCAAGCCTTGCCCTGGGGGCATCCCGTTTGCAAACAATGTTGAGGGTTGTTATCCCTTATGCAAAATCGGGAATCGCTGCAGCCTTTATACTCGGAATTGGACGTGCTGTTGGGGAAACTATGGCCGTGCTGATGGTCACCGGGAATGCAGCCGTAATTCCCCACTCTTTTCTTCAACCGGTAAGAACAATTCCTGCGACTATCGCAGCTGAGCTGGGAGAAGCTCCTGCTGGAGGTCTTCATTTTAAAGCCCTGTTTGCCCTGGGTATTGTTTTGTTTATTATCACCTTTGGAATCAATTTGTCGGTTGAGCTGATGAAAAACAGGACAAAAAATTAAAAATGTTATGAGTTCAAAAAAACGGATTGCTGAATTTATCACTTTCTCAACTTTTAGACTTATTAGCTTGTTGGTAGTGGGTATACTGGTTGTAATTCTTGGATTTATAACTGTCAGGGGAATATCAGTAATAAGCTGGGAATTTCTGACATCTATGCCAGAAGATGGTATGACAGCAGGTGGTATACTACCTGCTATCATAGGTACTTTTTGCCTCATGATTGGCAGTATGCTTTTTGCTTTTCCGATTGGCTTATTATCAGGTATTTATATTAATGAATACCTTAAAGATTCATGGCTGAAACGATTTATTCGCTCCATGACAAATAATCTCGCAGGTATTCCATCCATTGTATTCGGTTTATTTGGTATGGCTTTATTTGTAAACAAGTTAGGTTTCGGTGACTCAATCCTTGCAGGATCGTTGACGCTGGGTTTGCTGGCCCTCCCGGTTATCATCCGCACCACAGAAGAAGCTCTTAAAGCTGTGGATATGTCATTGCGTATCGGGAGTTATGCCCTTGGCGCAACAAAGTTACAAACTGTAAGAAAAGTAGTACTACCCATTGCTTTTCCAAATATTCTGACAGGACTCATCCTATCCATGGGAAGAGTTTCCGGAGAGACTGCTCCCATTCTTTTTACCGTGGCAGCTTATTTTCTACCGAAGCTTCCTGCCAGTATTTTTGATCAGGTAATGGCACTTCCTTATCACCTGTATGTTCTTTCAACTTCAGGGACCAATATGGAAGAATCTCGCCCGATGGCCTACGGAACTGCTTTTGTCCTGGTCGTGATTGTACTTGTATTTAATATTATTGCGAATGCATTGAGAAAATATTTTGGGAAAAACAATTAAATGAATGAATTAATGCAAGTTCAACAAGAAATTGAGCTACTTAGTTATATGAAAGCAAAGAAACATAAAAAAGCCAAATCTGATTTCCAGATAGATCACGAGATGACTGTAATAGCCAAAACAGAAAAAGTTAATTTGTATTATGGTAAATTACATGCACTTAAAGACATCCATTTTGAAGCAGAGAAAAACACAGTCACTGCTCTGATTGGTCCCTCAGGTTGTGGAAAGTCAACATTTATTCGATTGTTCAACCGGATGAATGATTTGATTGATGGCGTAAAGATCACAGGAAATGTTTCACTCAGCGGCATCAATGTTTATGAAAAGAATCTTGATGTGGATTTATTAAGGAAGAAAGTAGGAATGGTATTTCAAAAACCAAATCCATTTCCAAAATCCATTTTCGAAAATGTTGCATACGGACTCCGGGTAAATGGGATAAACGACAGGAAGTATATTGAAGAAAAGGTCAGGATATCATTAGAGCAGGCAGCAATATGGGGTGAAGTAAAAGATAACCTGAAGAAATCTGCCTATGAGTTATCAGGAGGCCAGCAGCAGCGCTTATGCATTGCCCGTGCTTTAGCGATCGAACCGGATGTTTTGCTGATGGATGAACCTGCATCAGCTCTTGATCCCCTGTCAACTGCAAAAATTGAGGAATTAATAGTGGAATTAAAACAAAAGTATACGATTATTATTGTTACTCATAATATGCAGCAAGCCAGTCGTGTGAGCGATTTCACCGCCTTTTTTTACCTGGGTGAACTGGTTGAATTCGGTACCACAAAACAGATCTTCTTAAATCCTGCCGATATAAAAACACAGAATTATATTACCGGCAGATTCGGATAATATATATTAAATACATGAAAGGTATCCATCTGGGAATAATAAACTGTTTAAAGTGAATAGGTTAAAACAATTTTATCTTTGCAGCTTTATAACTTTATGACTTTATGACTTTATAACTTTAAAACTTTAAAACTTTTTACTTCCCGCGGAGCGGGATTTCGTCCAAGGACTCAATTTTACTTATTATTAAATAAACTTCTTACCATATGACACAACTTGAATCGGAACTCAACACATTAAAGTCATCAGTAATTTCCATGTGGTTATTAGTGATCAGTCAACTTGAAAAAGCCGAAAATGCTATCAAATCGATGGACACTAGCATTGCCAGAGAAATAAAAGTGAATGAAAAAAGAGTAGATGCGTTCGAACTTAAACTTGATCTGGACTGTGAAAACATACTTGCACTATTTTCTCCGGTAGCAGTTGACCTGCGGTTTGTCCTGGCATGCCTTAAGATTAATTATAATCTTGAACGTATAGGTGATTATGCAAATACCATTGCAGATTTGTCAGGGGTATTCAGCAAGCATTTTGACAAGAAACTGCTTAAGGAAGCTAGGGTAAATGAAATGTTCAATACCAGTCTCAATATGCTTAATTGTGCCCTCCATGCATTCGAAAATGAAAATGCTACGCTAGTTCGTCCGATTTTCCAGCAGGACGATGAACTGGATAAGATCACCTCAAAATCAGACGATATTATCGCCGAATGGATAAAGAAGAATCCCACCAAGGCCCTGGATGGTTTGAATCTACATTCTCTTATAAGAAAACTCGAAAGAGTTGGGGATCAGTCGAAAAATATCGCTACCGAAATCATTTTTCATACGGAAGCTAAAGCCCTTCGTCACACAAAAAGAAAGCAAATACTCGAAGAACTTGACAGGGAATCCGATAAAAGTCCTGAGAACTAAAAAAGTTTCATGTTTTTTTACTTGCTCCTATTAGCAATTCCTTAACCTAAGCTTTACAATTGTTTAATGCGATATTAATATTCAATTAATATTATGTAAAGTACTTTGCAGAAATTTAAATCTAATTTAATATAAATGAAAAGTTTAAGTAAAATTTTTATTCTCATCTTGCTTCTTTCATATTCCAAATCAAATTTGTTGTCACAAACAGAGATCCCTGAAGATACAATTCCAAGGGTGGTAGAACAGGCACTCTCTGACCTGAGAGTCATTAAAAAACTAAAGATAACAGGTTACTTTCAGATTCAAGCTCAGTTTGCCGACTCAGCCGGAATAGCAAATATGGCAGGAGGTACTTTCCCAAAATATTCAGATAATCGATTTATGGTACGCAGGGGAAGAATAAAATTTACCTATAGTGGATCTTCTTTAAATACTTACGTAGCACAATTTGATATCAACGAAAAAGGCTTTGCTCTTAAAGATATCTATGCAAAATTTACTGAACCATTCCTGAAGTCAATTACCTTAACTACAGGTATTTTTAACCGTCCATTCGGTTATGAGATTGAGTACTCCTCGAGCAACCGGGAAACCCCCGAGCGATCAAGATTTACACAGACTTTATTTCCTGGTGAAAGGGACCTCGGGGCTATGCTGACATTCCAAACACCAAAAGGATCAAAATACAACTGGTTAAAATTAGATGCGGGTTTATTTGCAGGCAATGGTATAAATCCTGAATATGACCGATTTAAAGATTTCATCGGCCACCTTTCAATAAATAAAGTATTTCTCCAGGAGAAACTGAAAGTTAGCGGAGGAATTTCCCTTTATCAGGGAGGTTTTATTAATACAACCAGGAACATTTATGATGATGTTCAAAATATAGGCGGAGTCATGAAATTCACCAGCAGTAGTTCAGGCACAACCGATTCCACAGCAAAGGTTTCACGAAAGTTAAAAGGGATAGATATTCAGACAGCATTTGATTGGACGCCTGGTATTACTACCATCAGGGGAGAGTTTGTATCTGGACAACAGGCTGCTTTAGCTGACGATGCCGCAAGCCCACAGTCTCTGCCAACCAAAGATGGTTATATTCGTAATGTTCAGGGCTACTATATTTATTTTATTCAGAATATTGCTCAAACCCGTCATCAATTTGTTGTAAAATATGATGTTTTCGATCCTAACACCAAAGTGAGCGGGTCTGAAATTGGGGCTAACGGAAGTAACCTGACCAAAGCAGATATAAAATACAGTACACTAGGCCTGGGATGGACCCTAAAGCTGGATGGAAATATAAAGGTGATTGCTTATTATGACAGGGTGATAAATGAAATTACTGCTCTTCAGGGGTACCAGAATGATCTTCCTGATAATATTCTCACCCTGCGCTTACAATACAAATTTTAAACCTACTTAATGTAACTTTTAAATTAATCTAAATACAAAAGAATATCATGAAAAAAATTTTTATTTCAGTTGTTGTAATTCTTACAATAATTAATATTGCAAGGGCCCAAAAAGCTTCCATTAAAATTAAAGGAAGTGATACATGCCTTCCCCTCATTCAAATGGAGGCTGAAAACTATATGAAAACCAATTCCGATGCTTCTATTACTGTAATAGGCGGAGGTTCAGGTGTGGGTATTGCTGCTCTTTTGACCGGTACTACTGATGTTGCCATGGCGTCAAGAAAAATGAAAATGGATGAGAAACAGAAAATGCTTGAATCTGGAAAACCCTTCAAAGAGATCATTTTTGCCAATGATGCTATCTCGGTAGTTGTTAACCTTGAAAATAAAGTTAGTCAGTTAACACGTGAACAACTGGAAGGAATTTTTACAGGAAAAATAAAAAATTGGAAAGAAGTCGGTGGTGATGATCATCAGATAGTAGTCTATTCCAGGGAATCCAGTTCCGGCACGTATGAATTCTTCAAAGAACATGTAATGGAGCTAAAAAATTATACTTCCAGTGCTTTATTGATGCCTGCAACGGGCGCAATTATTCAGAGTGTAAGTCAGACCAAAGGCGCTATTGGATATGTAGGCCTTGCCTATGTCGAGAAATCTGTTAAAGCTTTAAAAGTATCCTATGATAAAGGAAAAACCTTTATTAATCCCACTATAGAAAATGCGATTAATAAAACCTATCCTATTACCCGACCACTTTATTTGTATTTTCTTAATACCACTGAAAAAACTGTAAAACCTTTTGTAAATTATATCCTTTCTGCTGAAGGTCAGAAGATTGCACTGAATGAAGGATATGTCCCATTAAAAAAATAGATTTTAATCTGTATATCGGATCCCATAAATAAAAG
>CAZKMG010000108.1:0-10766 GCA_964553465.1 uncultured Bacteroidaceae bacterium | reverse complement strand
GGGGGTTCATAAAATGTTTAAATTTTTTAATGGGCCCCCACTTATTAATATTTTTTAAAATTAGGTTGTTAATATCTAAATTTTAGTGCATTAAAATAAATATCTTATTACAAACGGGTATTAAATGATAAAAAACATTTCAGAAACTAGAATTACCAGCAAGAATAGCGTGCGTTTACTATCAATTGCATTACTTGCAGTCTTCTTTTTATTGTCATTCTTTGTTGATATTTCAGCTCAAAAGGCTAATTTTTCAGGCACTTGGACATTCAACGAAACTAAGAGTAATTTAGGTGATGCAGGTGGATTTCGCAGACCTGCCAAACAATTAACTATTAAACAGGAAGGGAATAATTTTTCTGTTGATAGAGTAAGAACAAACAGAGATGGTGAAGAAACTACAACTCAAGAGAAATACACCTTGGATGGGAAAGAATGCTCGAATACTATATCGATGGGTTCTTTTCAGTCGACAAGCAAGTCTGTTTTAACATGGTCTGCTGATGGTAAAGCACTTACAATATCTTTAACAAGATCTTTTGAAAGAAACGGTGAAACAATGGAAAGGAAATCTTCCGAAGTTTTAAAACTGACGGATACTAAAACACTTTCTATTCTTACTACATCACCCTCACGTGATGGTGGTGAGACAAAATCCACAATCGTTTACGATAAGAAGTAAGCTTTATTAAAAAAAGTGTTTCATTATTTGAAGGGTGCCTCAAAAGGGTGCCCTTTCTATTTTTTAAAACGGTAATTATTGTTAAAATTCTGAAGTAAGTAATATTTCTTGAGCAGTAGTAACTATTAATATAATTAGTCTACCCTCATTCTTTTTCAATGATTGAAACTCCTGGCCATTCAAATTTGATTTATTGAATTTAAAAACACTATTTCTTTTTGGTTAAATCCAGCAATTCGATTCTTCTGAATTCAACAGGATGACTTTCTGCTTGAAGAGCAATATAGCCTTTTGTCAGAGGTGTGCCCGAAGGAAGTGGAAATCCTTCCGGAAGTTCACCTCCTATTTGAGGCTTTGAATACCTCAGAACAGTATCTCCTTCAATAATATGATAGATGATACTATCACCAAGAACGACCAGTTCGGAATGGACCCACTCATCTCCTCTAAATGTTGGGGAAGAGGAGTTGGTGCAATGCTCAGTTACAAGATTTCCATTCATAATGATATTTGTGCCAGGGGTACAAACATTTCCAGTAGGCCGCTCCCCTTCACTACTCCCACCTAAAAACTGATCTTCAATACTGACAGGAAAGGGCTGATCTACCAGCATTGACTCAGGAGATTGGGCATGAAACATTACTCCACTGTTCTTAAATGCCCATGCCGGACCACCTCTAACTTGATCACCCACAAACCTGTATTCAAGTTTTAATTTGTACTTCGAAAATGGCACTTTATAAAATAGGTGTCCGAATTCCTGGTTGAATGTATCATAAGCCGAATAATTTACAATAAGAAGTGTGTCTCTTACGCGGAAGGTGTTATTATAATTATCATTCAGCAGATGATTATTAATTTTAATATTCCAGCCATCGAGATTAGTTCCATTAAAAAGCTTTATCCATTCCTCTTTTTGTAAGGATGAGTTTTTATTTGCGCATGCCGAAAGGAAAAGAAAAATAAATAATAATAATTTTTTCATTTTTTTATTGATTATATTCTTCTGAATTAAGAAAAGTATTCATGTAATTTTTAATAATCAAATCACTTTATTTTAACATTATCATTAATTTTCAATAGTCTTTAAATTGATAATTTTTTATTTAAGGCCTATGTGATTAATTAAATAATTTAATATAACTACCATATAATTAAATAGGGACTTATTACCTCCGATTGCAGTTAGGCTGAAATCCCAGTTTTTACTGATTCTTGTCATTTTAATCAACCCCAGCCCTGTGCCACCCTTCCCTGAAATAGAGCTTCTTCAAGAACAAGTTTATACTTATCTTCATTAAAAATAAGGTAATTAATTAATTGTTTTTCACTTTTTAATAACTAAGAGTTTTTCAAAGTTTAAATTTAACTTACTTATTTATTTTTTATAACATGGAAATTTTTATTTTTATCTATTATATCCATAATTAATCATTTTAATTTTTTGATCCATGAAAAATAAATTATTTATTCTGGCACTCGTGTCAGCAATTTTTGGGCTTTTTATCAATGCACATCCTGCTAAAAAGGTTAGTCAGGTTCCTCCTGGCTTTGTTTCGCTGTTTGATGGTAAAGATTTTAAAAATTGGAAAGTTCCTGCAGGAGACAATGGCCATTGGAAAATACTGGGAGGGGTTATAGATTATGACGCTGAAAGTGAAGCCAAAGGAGATAAAAACCTTTGGACAGAGAAGGAATATAAAAATTTCATATTTATGGTTGATTGGCGAATTAAAAGCACACCATATATAAATCCCAATGTACCTATAATTTTACCAAGCGGATTACACAAGTTGGATGAAAATGGAAAAGAAATTAAAACAGCTGTTCCTGATTCCGATTCAGGTATCCTTTTAAGAGGGCAGGGAAAATCACAGGTGAATATCTGGTGCTGGCCAACTGGATCTGGCGAAGTATATGGTTACCGGATGGACAAATCAATGCCTGCTGAAGTACGTAGGGCTGTTACACCCAAGTATAATGCAGATAAAAATATCGGAGAATGGAATACATTTAAAATAACCCTCATCGGAAATTCCATTACAGTTGAATTGAATGGAGAAAAGGTAATTGAAAATGCTAACTTACCTGGAATTCCAGACATTGGAGCTATAGGATTGCAACACCATGGGACAAAGGTAAATGGAAAATGGACTGGCCCACCAAGTCTGGTTCAATTTCGAAATATCTATATCAAAGAACTATAGAAGGAAATATATTTAATTAAAATATGTTCGATAAAGGTACCTGGAGATTTTTAATCATTAATAAAAAATAATCCATGAATAAAATTAAGAGGCGTGAATTTCTGACTACTTCAGCAAAAGTTGCAGCTATTACATTGGTTCCCCGTCATGTCTTGGGGGGTCGTGGTTATATAGCCCCAAGCGATAAACTTTCTATAGCATGTATTGGGAATGGCACTCAGGGAACACGTGTAATGTTAGATTTATTAAAGATGCCTGAACTACAAATTATTGCAGTTGCTGATCCGGTAAAAGAAGACAACAAGTACTTAAATTGGGGTCGTTTTGAGCTCCGTAATAATATCCGACGTGCTATTGAAGAACCACTTTGGGATGAAGGGGTAACTGGATGCAGGGCTGGGAGGGAGCCAGCTCGTCAGATAATTGAAAAATGGTACGGTAAACAAAAGGAAAGTGGTAAATATACCGGTTGTCAGAGTTTTGAGGATTATAGGGAATTGCTGGAAAAAGTGAACGGTCTTGATGCCGTAGTCGTAGCTTCTACCGATCATCAACATGCCCAGATTTCTGTGAATGCCATGCATAAAGGGAAGCATGTACTTTGTCAGAAACCAATGACTAATTCAGTATATGAAGCAAGGCTACTTGCTGAAACAGCCAGAAAGACCGGACTCGCAACACAAGTACTCACAGCAAATTCATCTGCTGAGTCCACAGATCAATTATGCGAAATGATATGGAGCGGAGCTATTGGCCCGGTTCGTCAGGTGTATAACTGGTCAACACGACCTGTATGGCCTTCAGGATTTACAAAGCTTCCTGCTGAGGAGCCTGTGCCTGAAGGATTTAATTGGGATTTATGGCTCGGGCCTGCAGCTTACAGACCTTTTAGTTATCAATATGCACATACAATATTTAGAAGTTGGTATGAGTTTGGAACGGGTGCAATTGGAGATATGGGCTGTTATTCTTTTGATGTGATTTTCAGGGCTCTAAAATTGGGCCCGCCTCAAGATATTCAGGCAAGTGGCAGCACTTTTTGCGATGTAATTAATGATATCCCTACTTTACTTGATAACTCTGTTTCTCATCCTCGTGCTATGACTGCTCATTTTACATTTCCAGCACGACAAGGGATGCCTCCCGTTGAACTATTCTGGTATGATGGTGGAATGAAACCATTGATCCCAGAAGAACTTGAGAAAGATGGAAAAGAACTTCCTGCAGAAGGGATGTTGTATGTTGGGGATTCCGGGAAAATATTAGCTGCTTTTCATGGATTTCAACCCCAGTTGATTCCTGAAGCGAGGAATAAATCTTTTACACCTCCACCACCAAGTATACCCCGTTCAGAAGATCATATTAAAGATTGGATAAATACATGCAAAGGAGGTAAACAAGGTCGTGCTAATTTTGAATTTGCAGCTCCGGTAACCGAAGCATTAAATCTGGGAATAATTGCTATGAGGACGGGAAAGAAACTGACCTGGGACCATGAAAATATGAGGACCAACCTGGAACAAGCCAATAAATTGCTGAAACCCTCTTACCGGCAAGGTTATGAAATCTGAAAGAATTCATGAAATCCTAATACACAGGAGGTGAATAATTGATTTGATAGTTGTTTGTTATTTATAAAAAGTATCGGGTTTATAGCCTACATAGATGCAATATAACTGCTTTTTGCGCAATAAGTAGACATTTACTTTGACATTTATATGATAAAATATTCTAAGAGCTATATCATGTATAAATGTTTGTATTTTGATTTTTGGTAGCCAGTTCTTATACAAACTATAGGCTTTTATTATTCGATCAGTAATATCTTCAAAATAATTGTTTATTAGATTCAATTGTTTAAATTCTTCTTCATAGTTTTCACGCTCCCAAAAATGATATATCATTTTTTTATGCCATAATTTTGATAATCCCTTATTTTTTTTACGATTTATTAAAATATCCGCAATCAGGAATTGACCATTCGGTTTGAGTACTCTGCTAATTTCTTTTAAAAAAGCGGATTTGTCAGGATAATGAAAAGCACTTTCAATGTTTAAAAGAACATCAACCGAATTTGAAGGAACCTGTGTAAGATTTTGAGCATCATCAATAAGAAACTGGACATTATTCACATCTAACCTCTCTTTTTCCAAAGTTGCAATTTCGATGTTTGCCGGACTAAGATCAATTCCGGTAATATTTAATGGATTGTACTTTGAACTTATATAGATTGCCTGAACGCCATTACCGCAGCCTATTTCTATAATTTCTTTGTTTGCTACAGGATCTATTAATGACATACAATAATTTGTCAGGTTTTTCTGAGCCTGTATGAAACTATCAGATTCGCTTTTGTAAAGAGGGTAATGAAGCATGGCAAACTCATTATTAAGTCTTTTCAGAGCCCAGTTCATTGACTCATAATATTGTCCATTTGAAAATCCGGTTTTGGACAGCTTATATAAATTTTTTAATCTTTTTATCATTTTTTTGTCCTGTTTATTCCAATAAGTTCAATCATATTGTGAAATAAATAAATTTTTATAAATGCTTGATCAAAATTAGAAGCAGTAAAACTAATAAATTAAAAACAAAAAGTGCTGCTAAATTATTTATTTACAATTAAATCGTAGATCCATTAAGTTTTAATTTTTAATATGAAATAGCCTAAGAGCTATTAAATCTTTATCGATTCTGTCCGATCAAATTATTTCAGTTATTTTCCGATATTATTCATTTTCACCCCTGATAAATTTATGCTGAAAATTTTAATTGTAAAATAGTTATATTCTGGTAATTAAAGTTTCAGTACCAAAGTATGTTGATAATATAACTAAACACTTGGTGTGCTATGTGTTCATAGAAAATATAAATAATTTATTATAACTTAGTGATTATTCATATAAAATAAATCGATAATGAAGAAAGTTACATTGCTTTTTGGTATCATTTCATCGTGTCTTTTCCTTGGTGGTCTGATCATGAAATTAATGCATTGGCCGGGAGCTGGATTCGCTCTTTTCGGCAGTATTGTGATTTTTGCATTAGGATATTCACCTCTTCTCCTGGCTGACAGGAATAAACTGACTCAAAATGGGTATCAAAAATTTGTTAATGTTGCATCTATGATTACTATGTCACTGGTGGCGATTTCTTTTCTTTTCAAAGCCATGCATTGGCCTGGTGCTGGTATTGGTGTATTTGTTGGAAATATTTTGTTAATAATTATGATTCCTGTACTTTTCATTCATGCATCTAAAGAAACAGATAAAGTAAAAAAACTTTCTTTTTATAATGAGGCGATATTACTTGTAATGATTACCACTTTCTCGTTATTTTTATGGTTAGTGACATTCCACAGGTAGGGGATTCTTCAGAATGTTTCTTGAAGTGAAGTTAAAGCCGGAGTTTATTTTTACAGATTTTTAATATATTGGGTATTAACGGTTTAATTGATTTTCGAGCTCAGAGAATAATTTACTAATCTTTTATTTCATTATTATTAAGGATGGTGAGGACTTCCATGGGAGTTATGTCGTAACGGTTGGCAATATCTCTTAAAACATCATTTTCAGAGGCTTCTATTCCTTGATTATGAAGGAGTAAAATAAGTTTTTCTGCTTCAATGCCTCTTTCAGATGATATCTGGCTGATGGTTTTTCTACCTGCCCCAGATCCTGAACCACTCCTGTTACTAGAAGATGAATGTTCGGGAATTAGTTTATTATATATTTCCTGAGGTGACATGCCTGTTTGTTGAACGAGATCTTTCAGGGATTGACTTGTACTATCAACCCGAATACCTAATTCTTCAATTTTTTTAATTACATTCTCAACAGGAGATTTCAAAATCTCTGCAGCAAGTTGATCAATAGTCAATAGTTCAGCGTGTGGGACTGGTGGATTATTAGTTTCTTGCTCCCAGCTTTCCGTCAGATTCTCACTAAGGATCATAACATTTTTAAAGGGAGGTACTGAAAATAATACTCCAAAAAAAACTAACACTGAAAAAACAGCAGATAATAACAGCTCCAGCTTTTTATTTAATCCTGATTTCGTCCTGGAAGAAATATATGACCAGAATACTTTCCAATTAAGGAAAAATAAATGGAAGATTGTAAGGATTACAAATAAATAGGAAAAATTTGTATGGATTGCCTGCCACTGACTTTTTAAAAGTCCAAATAAACTCCAGTTAGACCAATTTGAGATTCTTCCAGGAGGTGATAAAAATAATATGCTGCCTGAAAAAAGGATGATTATAAATACGAAGAATAAACAGAAACTTATTAAACTCTTCCAACTGAATTTCTTTTTCATATAATGTGATTTAATATGCAAATATATATATAAATAGATATATTACGAAATTTTTTTTATTATTTATTGGAATCTGTGCTTAATGATCTAAATAAAATAAATTGAGTTCATAAACCAATACTAATCCAGGAATGCAGCAGGGAGACAAGCAAATTTCTCATTTCCTGGCTGCAAATATATTACTGCTAGGTGGTAAAATTGCATGGGATATTAAAGGAAGGTATAGATGATCAGGAACTTATCCATAGGGGTTGGAAATGAATTTTATGTACGGGTTCTATGGAATGAAATTCACGACGCCTTATTCTTTATCCCGCTATCTATGTCCTATGGTCCATGGACCATCCCAATCATTTTTCCAGGAATCCCAACTCCCGGTGATTCGATATTATACTTTATACTATTTCCTTTTTACCCACCGTTAAAATCAACTGAAGGAGGAGTTTGTTAATAAAAAAGAACAGGAAAAGATAGGATAGAGTTAAAGGTTTCGGGATGACTTTGATAAATATTTAAAACTTTATCAAATTTGTATCTTTCATCTTGTTTGATTATTAGCAAGATCGATTAAAGTTTTGATGTTTTCTGCAGGGATATCACCAGTGAGGGAATGCGATGGTGAGAAAATATAGCCTCCTCCAGGTGCCATTTCTTTAAGAAGTTTGATTGATTCGGTTCTTACATCATCAATATTACCATAGGGCAAAGTTTTTTGAACACTTAATCCTCCCCAAAAAGTAATTTTTTTACAGTACTCTTCATGTAATTTCCATATATCCATTACTTCAGGCTGAAAGGGATCAAATACATCTACGCCACATTCTATCATTTCAGGAATTAGTTCATCTACCTTTCCGCAGCTGTGTAAACTTACATACAAACCGAGCTCCTTGGTGACCCGGCACATTTCTTTAAAACGGGGTTTAATAAATTCCCGCCACAGTTCCTTGCTGATTAACAAATCGTTTTGCGATCCCCAGTCATCCCCAAAATGCACGCAATCAATCCCACCGATAGCTGCACCTTTTTTTATTACTTTGATATTATAATCGGATATCTTGTCCAGGAGTTCATGAACAAAATCCGGTTCCGTTAAAAAATATATTAATAATTTTTCCATTCCTGCCAGCGACCATGCTCTTTCAAACAAAGCAAAACCTAATGAAAGCATATGGAAATGGTTGGGGTATCTTATCTTGTTTTCTTTAATAAACTTGTATACTGGTAAATTATCAGTTTCAGGAAAATTATAAGCTTTAAAGGAAGCTGTGTTTAATGGAGGGTCTTCTACTATACCCAGGGTTTTATCAACTGTTTTATTCCATACCACCCCATAATAATCCTTAAAATATCCAGGCTTTACCTCTTTCCAACCACTATTAGTATGGGATGCTATCACATAGCTTCCAGTGTCGCATATTGTTTCAAAATCCCTGCCTAAATATTTTTTGTAATTTTCTTTTGCCTCATCTGTAAACTTTATTGAGAATGGTACAGGGAATACAGTTTCATGATTCAATACTTTAATAAAATTATCTCTGTAATTCATCTGGTTGTTTACTTCTTTTTAGGACGACACATTTCATCCATTTTTCCACTTCCCTCCAACTCAACCCCTCAATGCAAGATTTATCTTCTAATAATAGCCATTCAAAGCAATTGCCATTTCCCATAGCCTCTCTTTCTCTTAAACTTAGAAGATAAATATATTTATTAGCATTATAACCCCAAACTTTAAAATAATATTAAAGCATAAAGTATCGTATTTTAGATACCTATATAATAAATCAAATAAAGTTATAGGATGATCCAATCTGTATAGGTAGATTCTATTTGAACCATCTCATGCAATTTATCTGAAAAAGGTTTGACTTTTTCCATTGCAATTTTACCCTTCTCACTTCGGATACCCTGGTTTGGGAACCACTCATTTCTGGACTCCAGAGTTTTAAAATGAAAAATGATTCCATAGTCGCATCTTATATTACCTCTTTCACCTTTCATTAAGATAACATTTAAACCAGGACATTTTTTTTCAAGTGCTGGAATATATTCCTCAAGCATAAATTTCTCAAATTGATCCCGTGTTACATTACCATTTAGGGTAATTTTCCATTCATGGATACCAATAATGTTTCCGCGTTTTAGTGATTGGCCGTGTACAGCAGCCGTTAAAAATATTACAGCAATAATAATGAATAATGTTTTTAGCTTTTTCATGTTAGTTAGAGTTTGAGGTAAACAAAACAAGTTACATTTTAAGTGGGCCAATGTCAAT
This sequence comes from uncultured Bacteroidaceae bacterium, assembly GCA_964553465.1. Classification (GTDB taxonomy): domain Bacteria; phylum Bacteroidota; class Bacteroidia; order Bacteroidales; genus CAZKMG01. Next base: position 1,279 of record CAZKMG010000108.1, on the reverse strand, counting down.
AAAATTTTAATGATGAAACAAATAGAAAATAAAAAAAGCCAAGATCTCATAATCGTGACTTTTTTTATTTATGAATACTGTGGATTATTGTATTCTGATAAGGATATATTGTTTGACATAAATTAAATCATAAAATCCACCATGGGTTTTAACCCATTATGGATTCTTTAATCCTTCGCCAGGGTTCAAACCCATGGCTCGGGATTCTAAATATTATGGTCGATAGTCCATGGTCTATCCCAGCCATTTCTCCCCTCTATCAGGCACTAACCCTTTCAATCCCGGTTTTTCCTTCCTATTATACCAGTTCAGGTAATTAGAAACCATGCCTCCCCATGTCATCTTAAGCAGGGACACCATCGTGAATTCAATCAACCTGAGCTGTTATGAAAGGTCCAAAAATTTAATTTCAATCTGAATAAATCAATATATTATTCTGAAAATTAGTTATTTACTTGACAACTGGTCTAGGGTCATTTAACTTTGTCAATAAATTTAAATTTACCCGCCTTATGAAAAAGTTAAAATCTTTTGTATTCATTTTTATCCTTTTTACAGGATGCGTCTCAACAGAAAAGCCAGCCAATAAAACTGAAATTGGATTGTTTACTCCCTATGCATTTATGCCCGAAATCCTTAATGGCAGAGTTAAAAAGGTAGTTGAAAAGTCATACATGACAAGGGAAGCTGATGGCAAAATTGTTGCCGACAGACCCCTTACCATTGTTGACAGAGATACCATTCATTGGACGAATGACTTCATTGTAACATTCAATGAGGAGGGATTATTAATGCAATGTGATCAGATAGATGAACAGAATACGGTGATTAATTCACGCAAATCAATTATTGAAGGGGGGAAAATCATCCGATCTGATGATATACGAGATGATTCACTGATGAATTATGATAAGCTTCATTACGACAGCAACGGCTGGATTGATAAGACGGAGTATTTTTCATCTAAAGATTCATTGAAGCATATAATGGTTATAAAAACTGATGAAAAAGGGAATATTGATACAGCAATAATTTTTAATCCCAAGAATGAAATCACCTGGAAATTTGAATTTTCATATAACGAGGCGAATCAAAGATTAGGCTATAGATCTTTTAATACTGAAGGCATAAAAACTTTTGAACAAAAGTACTTTTATAACGATCACGGGGTTTTAGAAAAACAGGTACTCATTGACAAAGATGGCAAGGAAACGGAGGCTATGTACACATATACTTATGATGATAAGGGAAACTGGATTGAATGTGTCGGTATTGATGG
>CAZKMG010000107.1:0-10831 GCA_964553465.1 uncultured Bacteroidaceae bacterium | reverse complement strand
TGTTCCACCGCCGTTCAGAAGTAATCATGGCAAAACATGAATTCCAGAATGTCGAAAAATATGCAGAAATACTCAGAAATATTACAGATTTAGTTGCCCCGTTACCAGGAACCTCCATGGGTGATGCAAACGCAAGAGATGGACTTCAAGCGTCACAGGCTACCGATGTTTATGAGTACTTTAAAAATAAATACGCGAATTAAGATCTCCTCTTATACTGGAGAATAATTGAGATAAATTTAACCGCTAAGCAACAACAGGGATGTCATTTCTCTCCTGGTTTTGTATAATCACTGTGGTCTTTGCGGTGATTTTTATTTTAAAAAGACTATTTTCTTTGAATTCGCAGATTCGTAAATTGCTAATATAATCTCAACAGATTTTCTTGCTTCCCATCCATCAACTTCGAAAGATTGACCTGTTTCCAAGGCTTCAATAAATGCCGCAATATTTTTTGCATGAGGCTGGAAAGGTATAGCTGCTGGATCAGAAACTCCTCCGCCGCCTTCAATCACCCCATACTTGTTCAATATTGACCTGTCTTCTTCTGTTTCGTCAGCAAATTGCCAGACTTTAAAACTATTCTCTACCATGACTGCTGTCCCTTTGTTCCCGGATATTTCTATTCGTCTGAATTGCCCTGGAAATGAAGCTGTTGAGCCATATATTATTCCTAAGGCATTATTTTTAAATTGCAAAACAGCTGTTGCGGTATCTTCGACTTCAATGGAATGAGCCAGTGTTGCAGTGTATGACTGCAGAGATCTTATAGGTCCGATCAAATATTGAAGCATATCGACCATATGAATGGACTGGTTCATCATGGCACCTCCTCCATCCAGTTTCTTTGTACCTTTCCAGCTGCTAATGTAATATTCCTTATTTCTCCACCAGGGTACAAATACTCCTGCAAACGTAATTGTGCCAAACCGACCTGAATCGACAGCATTTTTTAATACTCTAACAGAATCATTAAACCTGTAATTGAATATTCCTCCTAACCTTGTCCCAGATTTTTCATGAGCCCTAATCATCCTGTCAATCCTTTCCAAAGTAATTTCCAAAGGTTTTTCACATATTACATGTTTTCCAAATTGAGCAGCTTCAATAACTGGTTCCAAATGAGCCCCGCTTGGAGTAACAACAGTCACAATTTCTATATCATCAGATCTGAGCAGTTCCTGGTAATTTTCAAATGATTTGCAGGAATATTTGGTCGCAAGGTTTTTTACTTTACTTTCATTTGAACCACAAATTCCCATGAGTTTTGCATTTGGTAAACTTTGAATTGCTTTTGCATGAAAATCAGCAATCATGCCTGCACCTATTATTCCAAAATTCCATGTTTTCATAATTAAGATTTATTTGAATTTTTTTAAATAAACTATCCTAAATAATCCATCAGACCAATAACACCAAAATAGGACATTATGACAGAAAATATGATGGCCGAAATACACGCAATATTCATTAATATTGAATTTTTGTGTTTCCCTAAATGCTTTTGATTTAATAAAACAAAGATTGAAATTGTTGATAGTGGAAGAATGATTGCAAGCAAGGCCATTGTCATAATCATCAGGAAAACAGGTTTTGTATGAATAAAAGGTCCTGTTAAAGCAATCATTAAGCCTATAACTACAAAAATCCGGCTTGTTTTTGATTTAGGATTAATTTCGGAATTTGTAAAATCTGAAATAACCCATGGCGCGATCAAAATGGTAGGAATCAGGCTGGATATTCCTGCTCCGATAACTCCGATTATAAATAAGCTTGTAGCAAAGTTACCCGCCAGTGGTTCGAGAGTTCTCACCATGTCAATCGTTTCTTCAACAGGTTTATTAATCACATATAAGGTACCTGCAGCGCAAATCATAACTGCAAAGCTAAGTAAGAACATCATCGAAACAGATATAATTGAGTCATTTAAAGCACTCCTCTCCTTATCAAGTCCCCATCCTTTGGCTTTAAGGGTTATACTGCGACAATACAACAAAGCGGAACTGAAAGTTGTCCCTGCCATACCTGCTACGATTAAAGAAGCATTGGGCTCATCAGGAATCTTAGGGATGAGTCCGTTAAAAATAGTTTCCCATGAAGGAACAATCAGAAAAACTGTAGCAAGGAATGATATTCCCATAATTACAACAAGGATAGATAATGTCTTTTCAAGGAACTGATACTTACCCCTCCATAATATTAGAAATAATATACCCGTAAGAATAATGGTTAATGGTATCTTAATTATATTACCATTCAGTCCTGATGCAATGGATATCCATTCATGCAAAAGGTCGACAACTATCACCATAAGCCCTGTTATTCCTACAAATTCAGCAAGAATTACCGAACTCATAATAAAAAAACTGATTTGTTTACCAAAAGGAAATCTAAATCTGATCGCGTGTAATATTGTTTCCCCTGTTATTAAGGTATATTTACTAAATGCCCATATCCCGACAAATGTAAACATACAGGAGAGCACAATCGCCCAGGTCAGAGACATTCCCCATCTTGAGCCCGCAGAAGCCATAGTGGTTATGCTTCCTGTACCAATATTATATCCAATTAAAAATAATCCCGGACCAACAAATGCCAGAAGTTTTGAAAAAAATTTTTTTTTCGTCTCACCCATATTGCAATTTAATATTGAAATCTTTTATAAAAGAATGGTATAAATGCAACAATACATTTACTGAATAACTAAATACCCGGTATAATTCTTTTCGCCTTTTAATGTAAGGAAATAAATACCTGGATTCAGATCACCACATTGAAATTCAAATTCAGGATCAACCAGGTTATTATATTCTCTCAGCTTTAGTCCAAGCAGATTATAAATCGTAAATAAATAAGAGCTTCCGCTTTGTGTATCCCATGCAATTGTTGCTTTATCGTGACATGGATTAGGATATATTTTTAAAAATCTTTCATGATCATCGGAAAATTCAGCTGCCTTGTTATACGTAGTAGTGTTTTCAACTATTGTAACAGAATAATCTCTGTAACCACTTCCCAATGTCCAGCGGATGAGATAATTTCCTCTATAGTCCTCTATTTGGTCAGGATCGGTTCCATCCCATTCTATTAAAAATATTTGTGAAAAACCTGAAGTGCTTGTCGAATTTATTCCTTTATAAAGGGACTTAATTTTGGTTTGTCCGTCTTCTGAATAGAGTGCAATTTCTATTTCACCAGCATTCCACGACTTATTGATAATAATAGATTTTACACCTTTAGTAATTACATTTGGGATAACCTGTGCCATATAAATATCACTGCATTCGCTGAAGTTTACTTTAGGGATAACAACCGGTTCCGTTACAAATTTCCGTTTAAAATCAGGGGGAGTCTTACAAATTACGCTATCAAAATACAGGTGTTTCGAAGTAGGTGTAGGATCTGCTATAAACCTTAATCCATACAAGTCCCGCACTTTTTGACTGAAATCAACCAAACCAGTCCAGAGTGTTCCTGCCGTCGTCCCATTATCATATGTTGGAGGAGTATGTGTAATATTTGAATTATAAAAGAACGGATTTATGGTGTCCTTATTCCACATAACTTCAAGGTTAGTATTTATAATTCTTTGAATATCAGTTGAGTCAAAAACAATCCCATTATGGTATGCATCCACAATCTGAGAAACTTCACCATCTTGGTAATTCCGGTAGGGATGAACATTAACCCAATGAACAGTTGTTTTAGTTTTCAGGTCAATATCCCAGGGGCCAAATGGTTCCCAGTAATTCCATACATAATGATTGTCGAAATATTGAAACTGACTCTTCATTCTCAGGAAGATCTTTTCCGCTTTATCAAAATAAAATTTATCACCCGTAATTCGATAAAGCCGGATACATACCTGAGCTATGTCATTTTGTTTATTGTAAGGATGGCTTAGTCCGGATTTAATAACCTCACTTCCATATTTCCACTCTGTCAGATTACCGGGAGCCATATATTGATCGTCAGTCACATATGCCCCGAATTTACCGTCTTCCTTCCATGTACCTCGTTTATCCCATTTTTCAATTAGATGTTTTTTAGCAATTTCAACATATGAATTTGCTTTTGCCTCGTAAATAATTTTTAAATTATTATCTTCCAATACAAGGACGGAAAAGTCAAGAATTTCTCTGAGCAAAATTGCATCCCCAACATGAGAATCGCACCAATACCTGTCATCATACATATATGGCCCGATCCATCCCTTATAGCCGTCAGGACCTGTATCCATTTTACCTATCAGATAGTCATAGTATAAAACTCCAGCATCCAACCATTGGGTATTCCTGGTTATTAAATAATTATTAACAAACGCATTCATTTCATATGCAGCATTCCAGCAAAAAGTCTCTCCTTTCCAATCTTTTGAATTTAGATAATTTACTGTCCCCGTATATAATCCCATAGGGGTAGTATTAAGGACAACATCACCCTGAGCATAGACTCTGGGGAATATTGATGAGTTTATCCATAGAGTAAGAAAAAAAATATGAGTAAAAATTCGCCTTTTCATTCTTTCTAATTTGATTATTTTTCTTTTCCGGGTCCATATATAATTTGTCCAGGTTTCCGGCCTGTTATTTTCCCGTGATCCACAACAATCTCTCCGTTTACAAATACATAATCTAACCCAAGCGGATACTGATGAGGTTTAATATACGTTGCCATATCCATAATAGTTTCTGGATCAAAAATTACAATATCAGCTCTTTTACCCTGGCTTATCAATCCAGCATCCCTTATCCCGACCCTGCCTGCGGGCATGGATGTCATTTTTTTAATGGCTTCTTCGAGGGACAATAATCCCTTTTCCCTTACATAAACTCCCAAAATACGTGGAAATGTGCCATAGTTCCTGGGATGGGGAACCCCAACATTCAATTCTGTAATATGTCCGTCAGAAGCATGCATTGTCAGCGGGTCTTTCATAATTCGTTGTACATCCTCTTCTGACATGGCATGATATATCACTTCATTTCTTTTCATTTCCAATTGCATTACCAATTCGGCAGCATTTACAGGATTCACTTCTATCCCCCGCATTTCAAGTATATCCTGTAATCCCATCCCTTCAAGGGTGGTATCCGCTTTATAATTTGCAATTTGAACCCTGTTAAGTCCCTCTGCAGTATAATTTTTAACGAGAATCTTCGCAAGGTCATCCCTTATTTTTTTTCGAACTTCAGGATCCTTTGCCTTTTCTACCCAACCTTCTCCTGCCCTGGCCCAGGCCGGGAAAATTGCCCCGAGACTTGTACTCGATGCACAGTAAGGATACTGATCAACGCTTATATCCAGACCATTTTTTCTGGCCTCATTTACCATTTTTAAAGTAATTATACTCTTATTCCAGTTAACTGCTCCAGAGGCTTTAAAATGAGAAATCTCCACAGGAATATTAGCCTTTATTCCAATATCAATAGCCTCCTGAAGCGATTCAACTACATTATCCCCTTCATTCCTGATATGGGAAGCATAAATTCCTCCATATTCTGCTATCACTTTGGCCAATTCAATGACTTCCTCGGGTTTAGAAAAGAAACCAGGTTTATAATTAAGGCCTGTGGACATACCAACAGCACCCTCTTTCATGGCTTTAGCCGCAAGGGCTTTCATCTGCTCCATCTCCTGTTCTATCGGATCACGGTCTTCATTTCCCATCACGGCACCTCTTATACTCCCGTGTCCGACAAGTGATCCAAAATTTATAGCAATCCCCTGCTTTTCCAGATTATTGAAAAAAGTTTTCAATTCCATTTCACTTCCCCCACAGTTCCCACTAATCACAGTAGTTACACCCTGCATAATATAATTATGAGCAGAAGGATCTTTAATTACATCATCGGTATGAGTATGAATATCGATAAATCCGGGTGATACTACTCTGCCTGATGCATCAATTACTTGCTTTGCCTTCTCTCCTGATATCAATCCGATTTTGATAATTTTCCCATCTTTAATTCCAACATCAGCTATGTACCATGGATTCCCTGTCCCATCAACAATTCTTCCATTCTTAATGACACAATCAAATTTATCTGGCTTATACCCGATGTTAATGAATATCGCTGAAAAAGCGATTATAATAATTAATAATTTATTCATAAAACTAATTTTTTTCATGGCTTCTGTTGAAAGATTAATATTATCAATACATTCCTTATCTCATTCATAAAAAATGAAGAGCTATGTTCATTAGCCGAAGATAATTTTTTTATTTCATATTTCAATTCAGAAAATATTTGAATAAATCTTTTTTGCAGTTTGAATTATTATAAAATCTCGTCATCAGAAACCCATGTTTACTAATCACCTGTCTCAATGTTTCTGGATAAAATATTTAAATACAAACAATTAATTGATATTAAGCAATATCCGATTCGAATTGAAATTACTCAATTAAACTATTATCACCTTCCAGAAGCATACAATGTATAACCATATACTGACCTTCTGCACTTCTCCCTGTAATAATTTTATCGTTGAATCTGACATCCTTAGCAAGTGCAAGCGGTATTCTGCAGGTCCAGTCCTTACCGGCAGGTGATTGTGCAACAATACTAACTATCTTTCCGTTTTTCATTTTCCCGGAAACTACTACACCATCTGAAGCCAGGAGACGATTGAAAGATACATTTTTTAATTCCTTAGATATTGCTGGAAAGATGATAGCTCCGTATTCATCATAAACCTGTATAAACATACCATTTACAGCAGCAATATATGCACCAGCACCTGTGGTGTGCCAGGGAATATAGGCTCCATCTTGTTTATTCCAGTGTTCTGGCGGATTATTAAAAGATCCCACTGTATATAATGCTTCTTTTAAGATGTTATAGCCTTTTTCACCTTCACCAGCAACAAAACATGCAGACGCAAGGTTGGATAAACCCCAAATCCATGTAGTGGTCGCAAATACCAGGTCAGTTGTCCTTTCTTCCTTTGATTTAAAGAAATATTCAACAGATTTTGAAAGTGTATTTTTAGTAATATCACTCTCGAGCTCAACAGCAAAAGGAAACAATGATCCTAAATGTGCAACACCGAATGGATCATCCATATTTTCAGCAACCTTATAAACATTATTCATCTTATCAACAGGCATAAGTTTTTTGATTTTTTCCGCCAATTGAAGCCATTCATCCACTTTATCACTGTCTTTCCCAAGTATAGTTGCAGCCTTAGCAGCATTCTGAAGGGCCCTGGTAAAAGCGCATATGGTATACATGCAGTTCTCTGCTGGATAAACATGTTCGACAGGAGGAACAACAGCCCTTAGTCCTATGATACTATCATTGCCATACTTCAAAACATCGTAAATGAGCCACTCCACATTACCTTTGAGTACCGGGTAAAATTGTTCTAAACTTTTTTCGTCACCTGTATACAAATAATATCGCCAGATATGTTCGGATATTTCTCCATGAATATAACGTTCATCATCCCATTGGCCTATAGGTGAGCTTTCTTTTCCTTCTTCGGTTGCTTCCCATGCATAAAAAGTCCCATTACCCTTACTGCGATGTACAGCTTCATCATAAGTTAACCAACGCCAATTTGGAATTTTCCTTGCCAATTCAGGATGGTTGGAAGAAATAAGACCAAAGAATACAAACATTTCATCATGCAAGAATCTACCTTCCCAGTGTGAGGCAAGGATGCCACAGGATGAACTCCATGGGCCTGAATTACAGCGGAGGGTATACAGGCATGATTTATAAATTCTTTCAAGATCCGGATTACCCAGGTTAACCGAGCTCATGCTCCAGAAACTCTCCCACTCTGAATAATGTTCATTCACAAGTATCTTCACGCGCTCCAGTGTCGGAAAATATGTATATTTCAATCGGTCACTGATACAGACCCAAAACCATAATTCTTTGCTTTCTCCTTTCCTAAGATTAATTTCATGAATAAAATTTCCTCCCTCCATCGTTTTCTGTATCTTTCCCATTGGATACCTCCCTATTCGGATTTCACCAAGATGATCCTCTACTTCAAACTTTAAAAGCAAGCTTTCCAACACATGCGGAGCACGCGTCTCAACATCCGGATCTGAGCTGAATTTCCCGTCAATACTTCCAAACAGTTTGTCAGTTGGATATGGCCGAAAAATAAATAGTTTTGTTCCGATAGCCTGATTCCCATATGCATCTCCAAACTCATATTTCAATGTAAAATCAACTTTTATATCTGCCGGGGAAGTATTGGTTAGGGTTGTATGAAATACCATGATATTTTGATTTAATAATACCATGCTTTCAGTCAATTCCTTAAGAGTACCATGATTCAATGAAGATTGAACGATACCACGCTCAAAATCCAGTGTTTGTTCCCAGTTATCATCACTCGCCTCTATACCGTTAATCAACAGGAGCCGTGTAAGTCTTCCGAATCGTACCAGAGGCTGAGTAGAACCAATAGGAATGTCTTTATCAAACCTGGGAATCCATGTTTCAGCTGTGCGGGCATCACGATGCCGACGACCAGCCCAGAAGATTGCACGATCAACAGATTCAACTTCAAGACATTTCCCGTTATGGAATCCATTGGGACCTATTATGGTCTCAATCTCACCGTTTCCAATCATTGGCCAATTGTATGAACTATCCCTTGAAGTAGCAATATTCCATGTCTTTTGAGCCTGAATAGGTATTACACAAAATATACTTATCAACAAATTCAAACTGATTTTTAATAATGGTTTCATAGGAATGATTTGTTAAATATGTAATCAATTGTATTTATTAATGAGATAGTAAAAATTACTCATTAAGCAATGATTAGCATCAGATAAATTTCTGACCAATGTTCGTATATAACAATAAACAAATTTTTTAATACCAGTTCTGAAATAAATATTTACCTCTCATTTGCAAAATTCGGATATCACTGAACCCGAAAATATTGGAAAAGTAAAAACAAATGTAATTACCTCATTCGCTTATATTATCTACAATTGTTTTTCCAACAGAAAGAGCCCCATCTTCGCCATTATCAAAAAAATATATATATCCGGTATAATTTTTACCCCGGGGAAAAAGTTCAAAACCTTTATTCCATAAAAGCTTTATCGCATTTATGTTATCTGCAGGTATTATCCTCCCAAAACCGATATTGTTTGATGTATTGTAAACTCCCATGACCATCCATCCTTTGTAGCTTATCGAGGTTGGATCGCCTTCTATACCATTCGCAGCATGGATACCGTCACACCCTACAAAACCATATTTTCGCCAATAAAGGCAATCCTCATATTGTGGTAAAGTATCGTTATTGAAACCATAAACGATGGTTTTCCCTCCCCAATTTGCATCCAGAACAGAAGTTTTATCCAAGCCGATATCGCAAATATGTGGAAAACAAAAATCAATATATTTTATTTTAAGTACCGAGCTATCTTTAAAAATTGATATCTCACTTTTTGCAGGACCCGGGAATTGATCCTTTCTACTCGGAACAGGAGCCCATTCCAGATAAATTGATTTCTCCTCCTCAGTATCTTTTAACACTTCAGCTTTTATTATTAATCCACGGTGTGCTGCTCCGTCTATTAATGCCCCAGCAAGATTAAGGTCAGGATGTAATTTTAAAATCGCTTCCCTGATAAAGCTTTCCGGTTCCTCTTCCCCCATTCCGAAGCCATAACGTACTTTTATTTTATCGTTTTCTAAATTTGCCTCCCAATAACCCAGGGAGTCGAGGCCGACAGAAACCTTTCCCCAGTCATTATTACTTGTACACGATAAAAGAATGAATAAGCAGAAACATAAGAAAGTGATTCTTTTTATCATGGTGCTGAGTTTTTGTTATCATTCACCTCACTCTGACTAAATTCTAATGCCAGCTTTTGGAATTTCGTTTAATTATTATACCGGATCAAAATAGAAGGCCCTGGATAGTTTACCTCAAATGCATGACCATAAGTTTCTGAGTAAATGAAGAATATGTTAGCCCCGGTTTTTAAATAGTTAATTGGGATTGGAATCTTTAAAAATTCCCAATCATGCAATTTACCAGGACTTTCAGCCAGTATTTTCCCATTTATACCCATCTCATGAATTGCACCATCATCTGACTCACCAGACCAGGTAGAGAGTACAATGTAGGCTGAAATAGCATTTGTAAGGCTATCGTTTACAGGTATATTGCATTCTTTTCGTTCACCGATTCTTACACTAAAATACTCATTTAGATTTTCGGTTTGATACATTTTTACTATTGATTTGTGTTGCCTTAATCCCCTATATTCAATGGGTTGTGTCAGGTAACTCAACCCATTTATTGAATTAATTTTAGCAATTATTTTAATTATTCCATCTTGTTGAGGAACCCAAAAATTGCTCCATACGGAATTATAGGGAGGGATGTATTGCTTACCAATGATTCCTTCCCATATTCCATTGTTTATCATATATTGCCAACCGGCAAGATTTCCATCACCATCCAGGTCATAATCCTCGTAATAACCAATAAACTCAACCGATTCTACCTGGGAAGGATTTTCCACTTCAGCCCTGAAATCGACAAGATTAAATGCTGTATCTGTTTCCTGTCCTTTTTTAATGAAACCTTTTATACACTTTTTCGAATCATTATAATATACCCTTACCGTAAAGGAATAAAGCCAGTAAAGAGGCCAATTAAAACCATAACAAACCTGTTCACCGCAAAAGAAAGTGAACCTGTTACTACCCTTTTTTAAAGATTCAAGTGGTATTTTAACTGGTGGATTTCCCAGCACTGTCCGAAAGTAACAATAAGGATTGCCAGGAGTCCTGGGCTGGGGGAAACCGAATTTTTCACTTTCGTTTACTTTAAC
>CAZKMG010000106.1:5239-10840 GCA_964553465.1 uncultured Bacteroidaceae bacterium | reverse complement strand
TGGCATTTACAACTACTGAACTTTGATATATTGGAATATTTGAGATACAATTATTCGTAACGGATTGAGGACTAATGCTTGTGGCTGCTCCACCTGCTGGAGTTTGTAAAAAATTACTTGAAGGTTTTGTATAACCTACAGTTACAACATCACCATAGACAACAGCACTTGATAAAGTCAATCTTACAATATTGCCAATAATTACAACTGAACTTACAGTCCTGGATACCGAATTAACTCTGATATTAAAAGCGGAAGTAGCAGGGATTATATTAGCAAGACTTAAATCATATGTCATTTCTATCAAAGTAGGGGTAGCATTTTCAATAACTGAATTTTGATATATTGGGAGAACAGCAGCGCAATTATTAGTGACGGATTGGGCACTTATACTAACAGCTACTCCACCTGAAGAAGTCTGCAAGAAATTACTTGCAGGCTTTGTATAGGCCACAGTTACAACATCACCAAAGACTATCGTACTTGATAAAGTCAATCTTACTTTATTCCCGATTATTGTAACAGAACTTACAGTCCTGGAGACTGAATTCACTCTGACATTAAAAGCATAAGTAGCAGGGATTATATTAGCCAGACTTATATCATATGTCATTTCTAACAAATTAGGTGTAGCATTTTCAATAACTGAACTTTGATATATTGGGAGAACTGCAACACAATTATTAGTAACTGATTGGGCACTAATGCTTCCGGCTGCCCCACCTGAAGAAGTCTGTAAAAAATTACTTATAGGTTTTGTATAAGCTACCATTACGACATCACCAAAGACTATTGCACTTGCCAAAGTCAATTGAACCTTTCCTCCAACAATAGCAACTGAACTTACAGCCCTGGAGACTGAATTCACTCTAACATTGAAAGAGGAAGTAGCAGGGATTATATTAGCCAGGCTTAAATTATAACTCATTACCAGCAATGTTGGAGCGGCATTTTCTACAACGGAACTCTGATAAATTGGAAGAACAGAAGTGCAATTATTAGTAACGGATTGAGCACTAATGCTTGTGGCTGCTCCACCTGAAGAAGTTTGTAAAAAATTACTTGCAGGTTTAGTATAGCTTACTGTTACAACATCACCATAGACTATGGCACTTGCTAAAGTCAATTGAACCTTTCCTCCAACAATAGCAACTGAACTTACAGTCCTGGATACTGAATTAACTCTCACATTAAAAGATGAAGTAGCAGGGATTATATTAGCCAGGCTTAAATTATAACTCATTTCTAGTATGGTAGGGGTAGCATTTTCAATAACCGAACTTTGATAAATGGGCAGAACTGGGATGCAATTATTAGTAACAGATTGGGTACTTATATTCGAGGCTGCTCCACCTAAGGAACTCTGTAAAAAATTAATTGCAGGTTTTGTATAGGTTACGGTTATAACATCACCATAGACAACTGCGCTTGATAAAGTCAATTGCACCTTACTCCCAATAATAGCAACTGAATTTACAGTCCTTGAAACTGAATTAACCTGGACATTGAAAACAGATGTAGGAGGGACAATATTTGCCAGACTTAAATCATAGGTCATTCCTAATATCACAGGGGTAGCATTTTCAATAACCGAACTTTGGTAAATGGGTATATTTGAGATACAATTATTTGTGACTGGTTTGGCACTTATACCAACTGCCGCTCCACCTGAAGAAGTCTGTAAAAAATTACTTGCAGGTTTTGTATAGGCAACAGTTACAACATCACCATAGACAACCGCACCTGATAAAGTTAATTGTACCTTTCCTCCTACAATAGCAACTGAATTTACAATCCTCGATACTGAATTTACCTGGACAGTGAAAACAGATGCATCGGGAACAATATTCGCAAGACTTAAATTATAAGTCATCTCTAATATTGCAGGGGTAGCATTTTCAATAACCGAACTTTGATAAATGGGTATATTTGAGATGCAATTATTAGTAACTGGTTTAGCACTGATACTTACTGCTGCTCCACCTGATGAAGTCTGTAAAAAATTACTTGCAGGTTTTGTATAGGCTACAGTTACATTATCACCATATACGACCTCACTTGCTAAAGTCAATTGGACCTTTCCTCCTACAATAGCAACTGAATTTACAGCCCTGGACACTGAGTTTACCTGAACATTGAAAGCAGATGCGGGAGGTACTATATTAGCCAGACTTAAATTGTAACTCATTACCAGCAAGGTTGGAGCAGCATTTTCAACAACCGAACTACTATAAACAGGGATAACAGGTCCTGCAAGAGATTCATAACAACCGACACTTGGCGGATTGTTCAATGTGGCACCTTCCATATCATTTAGAATGGATGGAATAGCTATGCCTGCTCCGACAGCAGGTGAACCAGATTGTAAGTGAAAATCTAATCCGGCTACACTTAAAAATAACGGGTCGTTTGTTATAGCAGTTGGTTCATATTTTGAAACACCACTTTTGTAAACATAACTACTACCATTTTTTATTAAAAGCAGATCCCCCACCCCGGTTCCATAATAAAGATTATTACTATGTGTGGTAATATTCCCGAAATAATCATTCATGCAAATATTATTGGTGCCACTTGTCCCCTGGTTGTAAAAGATATTATTTTTAAGTCTCAATATGCCACTGGTATTCATCTCATTGTATAAGGCACTGCCAGACTTTACATAAAAAACATTATTCCAAAAATTAAAGACTGCTCCTGAATAATTACCAACCCACCCTGAAATACCTCCACCACTTACACCGCTTTCAGTTGTGCTATTGTTTATAAGGATATTATAATAAGCATCCATACTCATTGCCTGACCACCTTGTATTGCCATACACCAACATCCTCTATCGGTTGAGGTTATTTTATTATATCTAAAAATAACATTTCGCGGGTAAAATCCTGATCTTGGTTCATTACTTTCTAACTGCATACCGTTACCATGACCATTAGGCCCGGTTGTCAAGATATTATGCTCAATGATAGCCCCATCAACATAGTTATTAATCTGCATCCCATACCCTGTTGACTGACCTCTGCGACCCCAATTTGTGAGCGTATTGTAACCGATATATACATTGCTTGTCTTTGCAGGAGTTGCGTTTTCATCAGAACGCCCTGAATAAAAACTCAACTGCTCGTCATCCGAACCATCGAGTATACAATTTTTTATTGTAATATTCCAAATATCATTATTCCATGTTGCAACTAGAAATCCTATCCTGTAAGTTGATCCATTTCCGATATTCAATATCGAACATCCATCGATGATGATGTCATGCTCTGAATTTTGAGCATAATTAGACATAGCTATATACCCGATCACAACACCAAAAACACTTTTATTATTTCCATCACATATAATATTACGAAAAGTTACATAAGCACAACCAGCTGTGATAAAATTCACTATTGAATTGTTTGGGTCCGATCTATTTGAAGGTACAGACAATGTTGCATTAGAACCAGTTCCCCAGAGAGAACCATCCCAAATAATATGATTACCAGATGTTCCC
The DNA here is from genome assembly GCA_964553465.1 of uncultured Bacteroidaceae bacterium. GTDB lineage: Bacteria > Bacteroidota > Bacteroidia > Bacteroidales > CAZKMG01. The sequence goes on along the minus strand of CAZKMG010000106.1, from coordinate 7,337 downwards.
CCGTGCCTTATTGCAAGTGTTGTTGTCATACTCCAATTATCACCCTTTTTCAAAGCAATAATGTCCCCTGCTGAGGTTGCCCGAGATTCGGCATATTGTGGTGTCTTCCATGGCGTTGAAGTAGTGAGTCCATTATTCGAATCATTACCTGATGTACTCACATAATAAGTTGTTGCTGAAACAGCTGAGTAAATTATTAAAAGTAGTGGAATTAATATCCTTTTCATTTGCAACTTACATACTTAACGATTTATATTCAGGAACCATAAGGTGCTACTCAGATTAAATGTTATTATAATTCTAAAACTGTTTGAATTTGTTATAAAGCTTCTAATAATTATACCTAATAAAGTATTGTATAATTCTAAATATCTGCATATTAAAGTTATATGCACAGGTAAAAAAACACTTGTAATATCCCTTGGGATCTTTATATGCACAAGGGATTTTTAACGTAGAAATGATTATTCAGTCTTAACCTGGTTTCGAAGACAATTCTACTTAATGAGTTCCACAACGGCATACTTTGAAATTTTCCAAAACTGGTTTGGATTTTTAATCTCAATATATGCGATTTTGTCCTTGTTTTCACGTATCAGCTCATATGAGCTTGAAGGATGCTCAGTGATAAGTTTTGCACTTTTTGAATCCACCGGGATAGTTTTTGTTTCAGTTAAATTGATTTGGGCGAATGAACTATCGGCAAAATCTTCAATTAAAGATTCTTTCCTACCTATTCCGAAAAATCCTCCCTCTTTGGTGACAAGCCCTTTTTCTTTCAGCTCCTTGAAAGTACCATACACAAGAAATGCTTTGTTCATCTCAGCTGTCTGATTGCTGATTTCTTTATCCTTCTGTTCAATATTAATCTGCAGGTCAGCCATTCGTGTGTTAAGTTGTCCGATCTCAAAATCTTTGTCAAGCAGTGCCACTTTCAGTTTCGATAGATCCTCATCACGTTGTTTCATTGAAGATTCAAGCTCTGCAATTTTATCCTGCAAACCCTTTATTGCTCCACCTGACTTCTTTAGTTGAGCACTCAAGGAAGCTATCTTCTTTTTGTTCTGATCCAGCAGTGTATTAATGTACTTGATATCCTCTAAAATTTGTTGCTTTACGTCCTTTGAAAATTCCGAATCCGATGACTTAACAGTGATTTGGGCTTGTTTTTGTAATAAAGTATTCAGGTCTTTTTCAATTTGATTAAAAGTGAGTATCCATTCATTGATCACTGAATCCCGGGCGGTTAATTGCTCTGAAAATGAGTGTCTCTGGTCTTCCATCAGGTTAAGCTGTTTTTTCTGTTCACGCTTAAGCAATGAAAATCCTAATGTACTAACTGCTATAAGCAATATTAAACTGATCAATCCAGTTATCAAAGTTCCTCTTGTAACACCTTCCTTCTTTTCATTACTTGCATTTTTTAATGCGTCCTGATTTTCATTCCGGAATTTACTGTTACTGTTTTCAAAATTTTTCATAATTACTCCTCTAATAAGTTTGGTTCGTTAATCTGTGTAAATTCATGTATATTAAAATATATAATTGACTCTCATCCCAGGATCAATATCAAAATACAGATCTCCTATACAGTTATATTGAATATGTATAATGAAATACTGATCAGATTTTTTTTTGCTTTATTCGTAAATACTCATTTTATGAATAGCTATTTTAATTCAAAAGCTATACCGAAAAAAATATTATTCATAAAGGATTTACGTTGAGCATATTACTTATTAGAATAGTAATCTTGAATTGTTCATTTTGAGAAAAGGATTCTCATTTTGAGAAAAGAGTAGTTGATAAATCGGCTATAATAAAGTTGGAATATTTCAACTGCTGAGTTACAATTGCCATTTTTAGCCAAAACAGGATGTTTTCAGGTGAAGAGATTATTATTCATTATCCCTTTTCTTCCTTTAATATCCGATAGATGGTTGAAACCCCGATATCCAGCTTGCTGGCAACCATTTTGATATCGTTGTTGTGTTTCTTCAGGGTGGCCTTAATGATTTTTAGTTCATATTCCCGTAAGGTCAGATCCTCATTGGCAATAGCAGACAAGGGATCACCCGGATCAAGCACAAGGTCGGCA
>CAZKMG010000106.1:0-5229 GCA_964553465.1 uncultured Bacteroidaceae bacterium | reverse complement strand
CTGTAGCTCGCTATTTCCGGAAAATAAAAGGAGAGGTCGGCAGGCTCAATCTCATCATTTCCTGATAAGGTAACTGCAAGCTCAATCACAGATTTTAATTCCCTAATATTTCCTGGAAAAGGATAAGTCATCAGTTTTTTTTGTGACTTCGTCGATAACCTTTTTAATGGAATATCATTATCATTACAGAATGTCTCGATAAAATGTCCCGCCAGGATCAATATATCATTTCCGCGATCACGCAGAGGAGGTAATTCAATTTGTAAACCTAAAAGTCTGTAGTATAGATCCTCCCTAAAATTACCTTTTTTCACTTCCTCTTTCAGGTTTTTATTTGTTGCTACAATGATATGGCTATCAATTTTCACTGGTTTGTTGCTGCCTATCCTTACAATTTCTTTCTCCTGCAAAACTCGTAATAATTTTGACTGTAAATTCACCTCCATTTCACCGATCTCATCCAGGAAGAGTGTACCACCATCTGCCTCTTCAAACCGACCAATGCGCCGGAATGCAGCACCGGTAAAGGCACCCTTCTCATGGCCAAACAACTCGCTTTCAATCAGCTCGAAAGGGATGGCTGCCACATTAACTGCAACAAAGGATTTGTCTTTACGCTTTGAGTTGAAATGAATAGCCTTTGCAACCAGTTCTTTACCTGTACCGGTTTCCCCTGATATAACTACAGTAATATTTGTATTTATAGCTTTTTCAATCAGTTCGTAGACTCCTTTAATGGCAAGACTTTCACCTAAAATACTTTGGTGAAAACTATATTTTTTTTGTACTTCTTTTCGAAGAACAGAGATCTCCCTTTTAAGTCCAACGCCGGTTCGGATATTATGAACAGTATTAAGCAGCCGATCCTTGATATCGTTGGATTTTGTGATATAGTCATAAGCCCCCAGTTTTAACAAGCTTACAACGGTGTCGATATCTTCCTGTTCAGAAATCAGGATAACATGGATATCACTGTTTTCCTGCCGGATTCTTTTTAGAACCTCCAGACCAGTTATATCGGGAAGCCGGTAATCAAGTGTAACAATATCAGGCGATTCGTGAAGACAATTCAGGAAATCTTTGCCATTAAAAAACCCCCTTACTTCATTATCAGGATTTAAAGACAGTGTATGGACTAAAAACCTGTTATACCATTCTCCGTCTTCAACTACAAAAATTTTAAATGGCATTTCAATCATAAATGCTTGATTATTAGTTTATAGTTCATCTAATCAACATATAAAATAATAAATAAATGGCCCGATTTGACAGAATTTTAAATGATTTTCGCAATATGTTCATTTAGAAATATTCTGATGGCTTCAAATTCCCTGAATGATTCTCTTGTTAGTATTTTAACAGCTTCGATATCAATTTTGTTTTGGACGCTTTCTTCAATTCTCCTGAGATAATTGTACAAGTCCGTTGCTCCAATATGTCGGCATGGAGGCATCAACTTATGGGCCAGGTCTGCAACCGATTCCCAGAGCCCAGATTTAACCGCCTCATGCATTTCCATTAATCCCTTTTTAGTAGTCTCATTAAATGTAACCAACATCTGCTTTACAAATTGTTCATCGCCACTTGAAATATGATATAAATTATTCAAATTAATTTTGTCGGTACCAGTAGATTTAATTATTTCTTTATTTCTTGTATTAGCGATTTTATTTGGTAGTTCGTAATTAAATACCGAAAGAATAGTGGTTAAAAGCATTTCTTCAGTAAAAGGTTTTGGAAGAAAGGCGTTCATTCCTGCTTTTTTATATTTTTCTAAGTCCTCATTTATAGATGCAGCTGAAATACATATTACCGGCATATCTGATTCCTTTATATTCAATTCATTACGGATAAATTGCGTGGTCTTTAATCCATCGATTCCAGGCATTCGAACATCCATAAAAAGCAGGTCGTAACGATCGGCTACTACCATTTCCAATGCTTCCATACTATTTACTGCCTCACGGAATTCAATTTTCCATCTTTTAAGAATCTTTTTGAATAACAGACGGTTACATTCTTCATCATCGATAATCAGAACCTTCAACTTTCTGATTTCTTCAGGAATAGTAAGGGATGTTACAGCCTCCCTTTTAAGCAGTTTTTCATCACCTGTTAAGAATGGGATATGACAAGTTATTGTAGTACCCTGGTTTTTCACACTTTTACAAACAATCGTCCCATGCTGCAATTCAATAAGTTTTTTAACAATGGATAATCCTAATCCTGTCCCTCCGTACTTCCGGGTAGTGCTCATCTCCGCTTGCGTGAAATCATCAAATATGACATTTAATTTACTTTCATCAATTCCAATCCCTGTATCTATAAACTCCATGACCAGCTCAATTTCTGATGACCGCTTTTGAATACTATTCACCTTATATTTTACTTTACCGTCATTTGTGAACTTTATTGAATTACTAACAAGATTTATTATTATTTGTTTCAGACGGTAAGGATCACCCAATAGAACAGGAGGAGTCTCAGGGCTTAATGAATAACTTAAGCTGGTATTATTTTGCTGGGCTTGTCTTTCAAACAACGCATACACATCTTCGAGGATTTGAGCGATGCTGAAATGTACTTTCTCCAATACTAATTTGTCATTTTGTAATTTAGAAAAATCAAGGATATCATCAATTATATTAGCTAGATGATCCGAGGATGATTTTATAACCTTAAGTGACCGGTTAGTACTATCATCAAATGATTCATGTAAGAGCTGTTCGGTAAATCCCGAAATAGCAGTAACGGGTGTACGGATCTCATGGCTCATATTGGCCATGAACATTTCTTTTGTGCTTGCAAGCTTTTCTGCTTCAACTTTTGAATTCTCCAGGGCAACCTGGTAAGCATATGTTTTTCTAACATAACGGACAATAATAAATAATACTAAAATAGCAAGCAGCACCCCAGATAATGAGAAAATTGCCAGCCAACGGTAAGTTTTACCAGCAAGTAGATTTGCTGCAGAAGCTTTTGCCTCAACGAGTCGGGAAACTTCACTTTCCATTTTGGCTATCAGGTCATAAAATTGTTCCTTGATTTCGCTGTTGGTGCTGGCTAACCTTGACTCACGTTTCATCAAATTTTCTTTCGCAATACTATCTTGTTGCTCTATCTCATGAAGATTATTAATTAGTTCCTGCTCATTAAACTGACTTGTATTTCTCCGACCAAAAACCCGTTTCAGAATACCTTTCTCTGCTTTCTGGTTGTTGTTTGATGTACTATCGAGTTTGTCCGATAACTTTTTTAAATAATCAACACCGGTCTCGTTATAATTGATCTTTAGCAATTCGTTCCATATTACAATATTTTCCCCAATAAGCTTGCTGATAGTATCAACCTGTTCCAGCATTACTGAATTATGGATGCATCGCAAGCGTAATTTACTCACTTTTTCATCAATGTTTGAGATAATAGTGTAATAGGGTTGCAGATCCATTGTATCATTAGTTATTGCAAAAATCCGAATACTGCTTTCTGCTTTTTCAAGCTCCATTTGGATTTCCCGAATACTTAACAACATTTGTTCAGGTCTTTCATCGACTTTAATGGAAGAAACAATCGAAGAAAGATTCCTGTAAGACAGATAGCCGGCTGCTGATAGCAGGATGACCGCCAGTATCATTAATAATCCAATCTTAATCTGAATCGAAGTTCTTTTCATGCGTTTTTTAGAGGATTAATCGTCCTCAAAGCTATCAAAATTAATTATCATTAGTTTACTCAAGGTAAACGCAAAAAAGTGCGGGAGCGTATAAATCATTCGTAATAAAATAATTGTAATTATTCAGATTGCTTTATTTCAATTGTTATTGAATGGCTAATAATAACTGCAATTTTAGTTAAATCGCAGACTGGTTAGTCAATAGATCTGGCAGTATAAAATAATACTGAAGGTTTATTACATCAACTAATTTAAACAAGACTTCTTTTTTAATTTTTATTTTTCCATTTGGAATATTTATTATTTAAATTTTAAGAACTTTGACTACAGGAATGTTGTTTGCCATTTGTATGAAACATTATATAAATTGACTTTAATTTAATAAAACCTAATATGTATATTCCTAAATATTATAAAAATGAAAATATAGAAGATGTTAATTATATGATATAAAAATTACTTATAATTCATATGTATAACTTCCTGATTTAAATCTTCAAATTGAGTGGAATAAAATCCACGATGTATGTCCTTCTGACAATAATTCATTTATAAAAAACAGATATCATGAAAATAAAACAATTGGGGAAACTTGAAAAAAAAACCTCCGAACTTGGCCTGGGATGTATGGGAATGAGTGAATTTTATGGAAACCAGGATGATAAGGAATCCATAAAAACCCTTCACAGGGCTATTGAACTTGGTATCACCTTTTACGATACAGCCAATATGTATGGACCCTACACTAATGAAGTTCTGGTGGGAAATGCTATTCGCGGTAAACGGGATAAACTGACCATTGCCACAAAGTTCGGAATCGTCAGAGATCCAAAAAATCCCGCTGTACGAGGATTTAACGGAAAGCCCGAATATGTTCGGAAAGCCTGCATCGACAGCTTGAAAAGGCTTCAGATTGAAGTAATCGACCTGTACTATCTTCACCGGGTAGATCCCGATACTCCAATTGAAGAAACAGTAGCTGCCATGGGTGCGCTGGTGAAAGATGGCCTGGTAAAAGGAATCGGGTTGTCAGAAGTATCAGCTGCCACTTTGAGAAAAGCCCACGCTGTTCACCCTGTTACCGCTGTCCAGACCGAGTATTCGTTATGGAGTCGTGAACCAGAAGATGAAATTCTGGAAACCTGCCGTATACTCGGCATTGCCTTTGTTGCCTATAGCCCGCTGGGTCGCGGGTTTTTGACGGGAAGGTTCAAATCTCCTGCTGATTTTGATCCCACTGATTACCGTCTGCACTCACCCCGGTTCCAGGGAGAGAATTTTAACAAAAATTTGCAACTGGTGAAGAAAATCGAAGATCTGGCCAGACATAAATCCTGCACACCTGCCCAGCTTGCCCTGGCATGGGTTATGGCTCAGGAAGACTTTATCTTTCCGATCCCGGGGACTAAACATATCAAATACCTGGAAGAGAACATAGCTTCTATCAATATCAGTCTTACCGAAAAAGAATTGAAAGAGATCGACGACATTGCCCCCAGAGATGTTGCTTCAGGTCTTCGTTATCCTGAAAATATGATGAATTCAGTAAACAATTG
>CAZKMG010000105.1:0-10933 GCA_964553465.1 uncultured Bacteroidaceae bacterium | reverse complement strand
GAGGGAAAATTTCCTATCACTTTGACTATGGTTGCTGATGAAAAAGTTCAAATTGAATCGAAACTAGAGGAATTAGGAAAAGATCAGATGGGGCAAGAATTTGTGAGTGTAGAGGACTTCTCCAGAAAGTATACTCTCTCACTAAGCAAATCATATAATTGGGGTTTTGCAGTAGCTTGCATAAGCCTTGTAATTTCGCTATTAATTTTTCTAATCTTCAGGAATCAATATAAGACTGCAGATTTTACAGAAAAACAAAAAGCAAAAGATGCCTCAAAAAAATCAGAAATGATTGTTTTATCAGAAAATCAGGTGAAGGACAGACTTATTGCCCTTGGGCTGGTTTTCCTGGTTGTGATCTTCTTCTGGATGTCTTTTCATCAAAATGGGCTTACCATGACTTTTTTCGCAAGGGATTATACGAACCTGGCCTTATCGCCAATTCAAAATCTGGGTTTTTCTTTGATTTCCCTTTTACCTGTTATTCTTGGATTCTATGGACTTTTAATCATAATCCAAAGTAAACAGGTTCAAAATAAAATTACAGGAACAATTATGGCAGTAGTGTCTATCATCTTGATATATGTGTATTATTCATACACACTGGATTCTAATCCGGAATTTCTTCTAAAAGGTAGGATTTCTGTAACTCCACCTAAGTTCCAACAGTTTAATCCATTTTTTATTATTCTTCTGACTCCAGTTTTTATTGGGTTGTTCAACTGGCTGAATAAGAATGGTAAGGAGCCATCTGCTCCACGAAAAATCGGTATAGGAATGATAATTGCCGGTGTAGGTTTTATACCACTAATTATTGCTTCAAATGGGTTAAAATCACCCGGAGAATTAGGAGGAGGAATATCTGATCATCTTGTATCTGCTAACTGGCTTATTTCCACCTATTTTATCCTAACACTCGCAGAACTTTTCCTAAGTCCAATGGGGATTTCTTTCGTCTCAAAAGTTGCCCCTCCCCAGTATAAAGGACTAATGCAAGGAGGTTGGCTTGCTGCCACAGCAATCGGGAATTACCTTGTAGGTATAATTGGGGGATTCTGGGAAAGTGTACCTTTGGGAGTCTTCTGGAGTATCCTAACACTTTGTTGCTTTATTTCAGCCATATTTATTTTCTCTGTCATTAAAAAACTTGATAGGGCAACAACATCATAATATCTTAAAAAGAAACTTGATTTCGACTTGAATACCCAATTGCTTTTTAGGAATTAGACTTTGCATCTTCTATTTTTCTACGACGAACAACACCTGAAGATACAAAAATACTGGCTTCATAAAGAAGCAGTAACGGCACTGCAATCAGAATCTGGCTAAATATGTCAGGTGGTGTAATAATCGCTGATAAGATAAATACAACTATTATTGCATATTTTCTATATTTTCTTAAAATAGGCGGGGTTACAAGTCCAATCCTTGTTAAAAAATAGATGACAATTGGCAATTCAAAAACTATTCCTGTTGCAAGCACTACAGAGGTTATTGTACCTACGTATGAGATAAGATTAATCATATTTGCTACCTCTGAGCTTACCAAATAGCTGCCAAGAAAATGAATTGTTAAAGGAACAATAAAAAAGTATCCAAAAACAATGCCTGATAAAAATAACAACGAGCTTATTAAAACAGCACCACGTGCATGTTTTCTTTCTTTTGAGTGAAGAGCAGGAGAAATAAAACTCCAGAATTGATAAAAAATATAGGGAAATGCAATAATCAATCCAGCAATCAAGGAAACAGTTATATGAATAGTAAACTGACCAGATAGTTTCACTGAAATAATATCAAGTGGAACTGAATTGATGCAAAGATTCAAATTGCCCAAAAATTTACCCAGATTGCACAGTACTCTATTTGTAAAAAAATCCGGGGATTTGGGGGCAAGAATTATATAATCAAAAATAATATTTTTGAAAATAAATGCGAGAATTGCAGCTACAATAACTGCCAGAATAGAACGGATCAAATGCCATCGCAATTCTTCAAGATGCTCAAGAAATGACATCTCCCCAAGTTTACTTTTAACCATAGTTTAATTATACAATACCTTTATTCAAATGAACCTTAATTATCATATGTGATTTATTAAATTTATTTGGTAAAATCGCACCTCCTTGATAACAATATTAGAAAAACTTATCTCTTGCCAGACAAGATAATAAACATAAGATAAAAATTCTAACAATATTATCTTACTATTGGCACAATTTTAAAATTGCAAAATTAGTAATCCAATGATTTCAATAAATCTCAATGATACAGCATCATAATAATATTAAATCCACAAAGAAATACTTCATCTGTCTATTTTACCCGTATTAATAACCAAGTATCCTCATATTTTTTAAATTCATCTCTAATCCTGCGAATTTCATTTCTTGCAATAAAAATATCATCAGTAGATTTAACCGAGACCCTGTATAAACCTGATTCATTCTGAAGCAAAACAGAGGTAAATCCATCTGAAGCAATCTGCTCCTGGAATTTTCTTGCATTGTTTAGATATCTGAAACTCCCAATAATAACAAAGTAAACATGAGGATCACTGGGAACGTCTTTTACCTCTACTAATTTCTCTTTAACCTCAATAATTGGAGGCTCTTTTACCTCTATTACATCCTTTGGGATTGGTGTTTCCTCAGTAACGGCAGGTTGTGGGATGGATTTCTTTCTTGATTTATTCATCCCTCCACAAGAAAGAATAAACGATGAGCACATTAAAATAAGAATTAAATAGATTTTCATTTGTTGAATTTTTTAAAACAATATAGATATATTATATAAAATTCCAATAAAATTTCGATGATCGCCTATTTATTAAGAATATTTAGAATCAGATAATTGTCTAAACTGGACTTTGTATGAAACCAGTTTTATTTTATTTATGATTATAAAATCAAAAAAATACTGAAATGGGACAATAATTAATTAATAATCTTTCAATGGTAGATCAGCTGATATCTTTCTGACAATGAGAGTTCACAAATAATATTGTTCCAAGTTCATCATACCCATTAAGAGTATTATCCTCATTATGTTTTAATCCTGCGGTCTTAAACCCAATCATTGTAAGTGCTGCAGTGGCCGACTTTTCATTTATAAGATTTTTTGAAGTCATCCCGGATTCAATGAGTATTATTTCAATATTCTTTTCAGTAATTGGTAATCTTCCGGTCATGACCAGTTCTGTAAGTCCTTTTTTGGTTTCCTCATATTGCCCGGGTTTGCATACCTCAAAAATTTTTATATTAGATTTTTTCCAGTCAGGATGACCAGATATTATAAAGCTTAAAAGAATCAGCAGGCTGGAGTTTTCAGCATCTTCAAAATTTATCCAGACATGGATCCCAGTTTTATAAATTATATCTTTCCTGCTTGAAGCCAATAAGCATATATCAAAATTTCCTGCTTTAATAAGACGTATATTCTCGATAATTTCTTTAAGATTTTCGGGATTTTCCTTATCATATTCAAAAATCACCATATTATTTTCCATTCCTGAAATACCAGGTACCTGAATAGCTTGCACGATGGCAGAAGTATAAGATGGAGAAATAATTGTATCGACAAAAACATGATTTTGAGCTGTGTCGTAAAAATCAATCAATTTTGAAAGATCTTCCTCAGCCTGCAGACGTGTAACTTTTGAATAATAACCATCTATCCTGTGAAGATAAGTGCCGAAACCATACTTGTAAGATATCCAGTTTAATAACTGGAATGCTCTTTCGCGAACAAATGAATCTTTTGAAATACAGATTGCACTTGGTCTCCACTCTTTAACTTTTGTCTTGCTTCCAGATTTCTGCAGAAATACCTGAATATTTCGATTAATCTGAAATAGGACATTGGCAAAAAGGGACTCAAGTCCCTGACGGTTTCGATGGTACATATTAATAAATGAATATAAACCGATCATAATGATTATTGATACGAGTGCATAAGGAGCATTAATTCTGAACATTACCCATAATGCAATAAGAAATCCTGCAAGAGAGAAATACCAGCGCGATTTGAATGATGGTCTATATGAGGGAGAAGATCCAAAATGATTCAGGAAACTAATGAGGCAGAGAGAACCATATGTTACGAGAAAGAACATTGATATAATTTCTGCCACGGCATTTACACTTCCAAATGCAACAAAAATCAAAGCAATAATAATTGTTATCAGAGAAGCATTCACGGGTTCTTGATCTGATTTTCGTCCTTTCGATAACCAGTTATTTATTTTTTTTGATGGAAAAGAAAGATCAATTGCCAGAGCCTGTAAAGTTCGAGGTGCTACCATTATCGATCCAAGTGCTGAAGATAAAGTTGAGGCAGCAAGACCAAGAGGGATGAAAAACATACCTCCAATAGCAATTTTTCCCATAATCAACTGATTGCTCAACATATCTTCTTCACTCACCGATATTGCAAGTTTATATATAACAGCTATATAGATAAGCAAACCTAGGCTTGTCGCAATTATTGTACCTAATGGAATTGATTTTGCTGGATTCCTGAGATCACCTGAAAGCCCAACTCCTGCAGTCATACCAGTAAATGCTGGGAAGACAATAGCAAATACAATAAAAAAACTCTGCATGTTTTTAAAGCCACTGTCAGAAATATGACTTCCCGTAATGGCTCCATATTCTGTTTTTCCCAGAAAAAAAAGAAGTAAAGAAATAAAGAGAATTCCTATTACAACATAAAGCGTTTTAACACCGATATTTGCACCCTTTCTAAGTATCAAAATTCCTAAACCAACCATCACAGGAAGACTGATCACCTGTCTTGGCAGACTAATATTTAACGAATTTTTAAAAAAATTAAAAATAAATTCAAATGCTTCTGTAAAAGCAATTATGTAAAATGCCACACTTATTGCCTGCGACATAAAAAGAGCTATACCAATTGTGGCACCAATGTTTAACCCGAATGAGCGGGAGATGATGAAATATTCTCCTCCACCCTCTACCCGTTTATTCGTAGCCAGCTCTGAAATGGCAAATGCTGTTGGTATGGTTAGGGAATGACCGAGAATAATTATTAGTAAAACACCCCAAAAACCAAGAGTTCCAACTGCAAATCCAAATCTTAAAAACAAAATTGCGCCCAGTATAGTTGAAATGGCTGTAAAAAATACCGGTGCAGTGCCAAATCGTTTATTAGTTAATTCTGTTTTCAAAATGAAATTATAGTATTTAAAAAATTATTTAAATGAAAATAAAAGTAATTTCCAGATAAGCAGTTTTATTCATCAAACGGCTTAAATCCTTCACCATATACATCATATGCATCAAATACTGTCAGGAAGGCTTTCCTATCCACCTCCCTAATAAATTGCTGCAGAATGATCATTTCACGCCTTGTAACATTAACGAAAATCATATTTCTTTCAACCCCTTTATACATCCCTTTTATTGGTATTGCAGTAGCTCCCCTGCTTAGGTCTTCAAGGATCTTAATCCTTATTTCTTCATATTTATCGGAAATAATAAACATTGCTTTGTTATAATTAACCCCTTGCACTGTTGCATCAATCACCTTACCACTTATAAAAATCACTAACCAGGAATAAAGTGGGATTTTCCAATCTCTAAATACAATTAAACCCAATAAAACGATAACCGAATCTACATAAATTAATAACTGGCCAAGAGGCATTTTTGTATATTTCTGGAGAATCATTGCTATGATATCTGAACCACCAGAAGTAGCTTTTGATTTAAAAATCAGTCCCAATCCAAATCCAAGTAATACTCCTCCAAAGATGGCTGATAAGAGAGCATCTTGTTCAACAAGTGGTTTATTTCCCCAAAAATAAGTTTGTAAATCCATAAATGCGGAAGTTAGAAAAAACCCAATAACCGTTTTGAATCCAAACCGTGGGCCCAGTATACGGATTCCAAGAAGAGTGAGGGGAATATTCATGATTAGTCCCATTATTCCAATTGGTAAACCTTCAGGTGCAAATGAAAATATGCCCTGAGTAATATAATGGATGACGATACTAATACTAAATACTCCTCCAGGAACAATTTTATAGGGAGTAATAAAGAAAACAAAACCTGAAGCCATAATAAAAGCTCCAACGATTACTAAAAAATAATTTTTAAACCATTCTCTGGTAAATGGTTTATCTTTAATTAAAAATGCCATGGTGTAAGATATTAATTTCCTTTTGCGCCGCAAAAATAATTCTTTATTAGTAATTTAAATAAATAATATACAGCTATTTATGTTGTATTTACATGTTCAATGACACTTTTAATATATCATTTCCTTTACAGGTTAATCCAGAAATCCTTAAAAAATTATAAATTCGGGTGCAGAATAAAATTATGATTCACCCGGATAGAATATATGAACATAAAAGTTTTTCTCTGAAACCTGGGCCTGTTATCTATTGGATGAGCCGTGACCAAAGAGTATCTGACAACTGGGCTTTGATTCATACAAGAAACATGGCTGACCAAAAAAGAGTGGAGATGGCCGTTGTATTTTGCCTTGTTCCCGAATTTGAAGGAGCAACCCATAGACAATATTCTTTTATGATTGAGGGATTGAAAGAAGTTAGCCTCAAGCTTTTAAAATTAAACATTCCATTTTATCTCCTACGGGGTGATCCGGTATCTGAGCTTACTAAATTTATTAAAGATCACTCTATTTATCATGTTGTATGCGATTTTGATCCTCTCCGGATAAAGAGAAACTGGCTTAAAAATCTAATTAAGAAAAACGAAGTAAATGTTACAGAGGTTGATAGCCACAATATTGTTCCATGTCGTAAAGCAAGTAACAAGCTTGAATATGGGGCATATACTTTTCGGCCTAAAATAAAAAAACTTCTCCCCATTTACCTTGAACAGTTTCCGAACCCCAGTCCTTTAAAATATTCCGGAGTATTTGCTCACCAAAATATTGATTGGCAGGAAGAGAAAAAATTTCTTTCAGTTCATCCTTCGTTACCAATCATTGATTGGATTCATCCAGGAGAGAAAAATGCAGAAGAAATGCTTAATACATTTTTGGAAAACAAGCTTTCAACTTATTCATCAAAACGAAATGATCCCAATCTGGATGGGACCTCTAATCTCTCTCCTTACATTCATTTTGGACAAATATCACCTCAAAAAATTGCTCTTGAGATTATAACTCATTTTCCATCAACCACTGATTCCAATAGTTACCTTGAAGAATTAATCGTTCGCCGCGAATTATCAGATAATTTCTGTTTTTATAATCCGGATTATGATAATTTTCAAGGCTTTCATGAGTGGGCAAGAAAATCTTTAAACGCTCACCGTGGGGATGCCAGGCAATATCTTTATTCTTTGGATGAATTTGAACAAGGCAAAACTCAAGATCCACTTTGGAATGCAGCACAAATGGAGATGATCAGGACAGGAAAAATGCATGGTTATATGAGGATGTACTGGGCAAAAAAAATCCTTGAATGGACTTCGAGTCCGGAAATAGCTTATACTTATTCAATTTTCCTTAACGACCGTTATGAGTTGGATGGACGAGATCCCAATGGTTATGCAGGCTGTGCCTGGTCAATTGGCGGAGTTCATGACAGGGCATGGAGCGACAGACCTGTATTTGGTAAAATAAGATATATGAATTCACGTGGTTGCGAGAGGAAATTCAATGTAAAGGAATATATTAAAAAATGGACCTAAAATCCAGGATAGAATTGTAAAAGTGCAAGAAAATAAGCTAATCATAGGCTTGAAATAAATTTTATACCTTATTTGGAATAATTGAAGATCCTCCCCAATAATCGGTTAATCTATGAATCTTAGAAATTAGATTAAATATTAATTTGAATTTTTATCAGTACTCTTGGTTTAAAACCACATTACTTGGAATAGATCAATTTTAAGGACGAGTGAGGTGGTAATACTGAAAATTTTCAGTGGGTATAACTATTTTGTTGATATCAGGTTTTTCCATAGTGACAGAATTAAAATGCTGGGCATGAATACTGATATCAGGCAAAAATTTAACCAGCATTAAAGCCCTGTTTTCATAACCTCCGGAAGGATTTGTCCTAACGAATTTAAAATTAACCATTAATTGATTGGTATTGCATTCATCCAGATGCCAAAGAAAACGCCTTCCATATTCATCAATTAAGCTTAGAAAATAATAGCTTAAGTCATATCCGATAAATGCATAAGGACATCCTTTTTTAGTAAATCTGGTTGGTTCTGCATAAAATGCTTTAGTATAGTTTTTTAAAAAATGTTTCACATTAGTTGAATCATAACTGAAATAATATGGAGAAAAAAAGCTGACACTAAGTTGGTGTAAATAAGAATAATCAATACTTTGAAATGCACTCCATGAAGACATTCCAAAAAGTGTTATCCGATAGTTTTTTGGTTGGAAAAACAAAAGATTAACTAACGGCTTAACAAAAGCCTCATCCGTTTCTGGAATTATAACCTGATTCTCCATTGTTGCGGATAGGGATTCATTCAGGGAATTCACAGATTTAATCTTATCTGAATTGTCAAAGATTACTTCCTTGAATTTGGTGCTGTCATATTCAAAGTTTTGACTCAGTCTTTCAATAATTTCGGATTTCAGGTATTCTATTTTGATATTTTCCAGACTATCAGTTCCATGAATCAGGATAATATTCTTATTTGTCATATTCATAGTCAAATAACTTGCAATATTCTCAAATTCCAATATATAAGAAGGAATTGATTGGAATAAATAGGGATTGTGTCCGATCAGATTAACATTATCATAAAAAGGTGAAATAACCGGAATGCGGTGTTTCTTTGAATAATCTGCCACAATTTCGACATTGAATGATAAGAAAGGGCCTATTATTAGGTCCATTTTATCAAAGTGATCTGAGTTAATAATTTCCCTTATGCGATAGGGACTTTGTTTTGTGTCGAAGATGAAGATATTAACTGAAATCCCGTTTCGTCTAAGATCATCAATAGCCAGAAAGCTGCCTTCCATAAACTCCAGAAAATTTGGTGATTCAGGAAGAAGAGTGTTCTGTTCTTGCAGTTTCTTACGAAGCTCAATTTCTTTTTTTCTTAGGGCTCCATCTTCAGGTAATGGTTTCTCAATTTTAACAGAATAATCAAATGGTATAAGATATGCAATATTTAATGAACGTCCCGAAATGGGTGGAAGAGAATCAAGGTAATACTCATATGAAAGCGTAGCAAGGGCAGAATCTGTAAGAGTTACGGGTAATGATAATGTGTCTGTTATACCTGGAATTTCTTCCACATTTGATATACTAATATCTGATGGTGTTATTTTGGGTTTTTTGGGTATCCTGAGTCTTTCTCCTGGATGCGGAAATCTTTCTTTGAGTTCAGGATTATACTTGATGATATCCTCTTCTGAAATATCATATTTTCTGCATATCCCGTAAATAGTTTCTCTTCTTTTTACTTTGTGAAAAATAAATTCAACCTGATTGACAAGCTGCGTTGGTTCAGGAATATTTATCACCTGCCCGATAGAAATATCAGTAAGGATCAGATCTTGATTTGCTTTCTCAATTTCCTCGACAGAAGTATTATATTTTTTTGATAATGAATAAATTGTCTCTCCTTCTTTGATTACATGCTTGGTATAAACATTTTCTTTAAGAGCAGGTTGGTAAGACGAAGGTTTTGGAGCTTCACTAGGGCGTTCAGGAATTTTCAATACTTGTCCGGTTGATAGCATTTTATCCACACCAGGATTTTCATTAACGATATCATTTTCTGGTATTTCATAGGCTTTACTGATAGAATACAAAGTCTGGCCTGGAGATACAACATGAATATAATAAATCTTTCCCTCAATTATTACTTTATTTATGGATTTTACCACCGGTACCTGTGAGTGAACTGCACATATCATGATAAATAATAGCGATATGAATAGAACAGTTCCTGAAATTCTTTTTATATTCATATAATTCCTGCTTAAGCTCCGAGTCAACCTAAAGGGCTCCCTAACCACTCATTATTTAAAAAATTATTAATATTTTTGAATAATCTTTCTTCGATATTTTCAATCATTTCCATTTTAAATTTTTCACCTGTTATTTTTTCAAATAATTCAATATATCTTTCAGAAACTTGATTTACAAATTCATCTTGCATTTCAGGAACGACCTGTCCTTCTTTTCCCTGAAAATTTCTCTCAATCAACCATTGCCTTACGAACTCTTTAGATAATTGTTTTTGTCCTTCTCCCCTTTTTTGTCTTTTTTCATAGCCATCAGCATAAAAATAGCGTGAAGAGTCCGGAGTATGAATTTCATCGATAAGAATAATTTCATCCCCAATTTTACCAAACTCATACTTTGTGTCTACAAGAATAAGGCCACGTTCAGCAGCCATCTGAGTTCCTCTCTGAAATAATTTATGTGTATAATCTTCCATTTTGATATAATCTTTCTCGGACGCCAGTCCCATAGCAATCACTTCATCCCTCGTTATATCTTCATCATGTCCCACTGACGCTTTCGAAGTAGGAGTTATTATAGGAACTCTTAATTTATCATGTTCATGTAATCCTTCAGGTAATGGTTCACCACAAAGTGTTCTTTTCCCCTGTTGATATTCTCTCCATGCATGTCCGGTCAGGTAACCTCTGATAACCATCTCGACTTTAAAGGGTTCTGCAAGTCTGCCAACCATTACCATGGGATCTGGAGAAGCAATCTTCCAATTAGGTACAATATCCCTGGTCGCATCAAGGAATTTGTTGGCTATTTGATTTAATACCTGCCCTTTATACGGAATACCCCTGGGTAAAACCACATCAAAAGCAGATATTCTGTCTGTAACAATCATAATGAGTAATTTATTATGGATATTATACACATCCCTCACTTTACCTTTGTATAAACTGATCTGTCCAGGAAAATTAAAGCTGGTTTTAACAATTGACT
>CAZKMG010000104.1:7947-11070 GCA_964553465.1 uncultured Bacteroidaceae bacterium | reverse complement strand
CAATTGCTTTATGGATTGCTGACAGTCTCTCCATATCTTTTTTCAGCATTTCTGCCTGTGTTCCTGGCTGGCCAATTTTTATTTTCATAAAAAAATAACCCTCATCGACAGCCTGTACTATCTCAGAAATCGGTATCGCATAGGCCATCAATGGGATACTTGCAACTTTGGAATTATGGTTAGAAAGTGCATGAAGGTAAGCTTGAGGTATTAAATCATCAAAATTATTAATCCCGTTTTCAGCAGCATAAAGTAACCATGCTGCATTATCTACTCCAACAAGCGCATTCAGTGCAAACGTCATTCGTAAATCCGAATTATTCGTAATTTTTATTCCATACTGGTAAACTTCTTCAAGAATTTCATTCAGTAATTCTATAGGATTAATGAATGAACGTCCCTTAATCAACTGGAGGGCAAACTCTGTCAAAGCATACATTAATACATTCCCCCCACTTTCGGAATGAGAGGCAAAAACCGAAGCATCAGACCAGAGAACACACTGTGTTCCCAATCCAACTTTTTTTACTCCCGAAGCTGATTGCATATAACATGCTGTTTGCCAGAACTCATTCAAATAGCCGCCTTTAAACCCAAATGGCCGGATAAGTGGTTCCCGTTCAAAATTGGAGTCGACGGATTGAACACCTATTGTTTTTAAATCTTTGGAACTTACTCCGATACCCCTGGAATAACTTCCGGAAAGACTTGCAGCACCTGCCAGGGCCGTTGTTTTGATAAAATTTCTTCTGGATATCATTTTTTGTAGGTATTATAAATCATGCTCTTTAAATTTATTCCTGATCCAGCTAAGATCCTTCTTCAAATACACTAAAATTTCTTCACGGCTTTTTTTAGGATTGAGTTTCCCGCTCTCCGCTCCTCCCAGATCATACTCAAAATGAAGTGTAACAGGGCCACTCAGCCCAAACCGTTTATATTCTTTTAAGAATGCATCAAAGTCAACCATCCCCTCGCCCAGAGGAACATCAGTTGTTTTCCATTTACCGTTTTCAATTTTCCAGACAAAATCTTTTATTGGTATGGTTTTTATCCAGGGTGCAAGCAGTTTTAATCCAACCGGCCATGAAAATGCGCCCTCACACACGGCATGGTGGATATCATACTGAACCCCGATACATGATGGATCCCTGTCTTTCAGCAACCAGTATAAATCCCACACAGGCCCTCCAATCCTTATCCCCGAGTGATTCTGATATTCCCCATGAATACTGAATTTTCGATTGACCTTCTCCAGTTTTTCAAACGTTTTCCTTTGAAGATCTAAGTTTTCCGGTACAGACAAGGTTTGATCATACGTCAAATAAGCCATCCGGTAATAACGGATGCCCAATTCTGATGCCGTGCCAAGCACTTTTTCAGTCAAAGGATCATCTGCATTGTTAATGCCTGAAACCATCATCGGGACACTTATTCCTGATTTTTTTAAGGCTTTTACGGCCCTGGGCAGGTCCACTGTAACATTTTCAGGAAGAACATGACCTCCCGGCCTGACGGATAAATCAGCCCCATCGAATCCGGCTTGAGCGAGTGTTTCGCCCACCTGGTCATAATCAAGAAACTGAAGACACTTGGTAAAGACACACATTGGATGTGCGATTACTTCAGGTTTCATCGCCTGTGAAAACACTTGTGAACTGAGTAGTGTGCCCGCTGCTGTTGCCGAAACACTTTTTATAAATTCACGCCTGGAGTTTTTCATTGGTAATAATAATACGGATTAAAGACTGTATGGTTTTCTATATTCATAGCTCAATAATTCATTTGCTTTAACACTGTTTTTAAACTTTTCATTGACCGGATCCCATTCCAGTCTTTGTTTTACTGCCAGTGAAATATTTGCAAGATGAGCAAAAGATGTAGAACGATGTCCATCTTCAAGGTTACAGAATGGATCCTGACGGCTTTTGATGCAATCCAGGAAATTACGTATCAATCCAGTGGTACTGTCTGCGGCACTACCATCATCTAATTCCTGATTCGGATTATTAAATTCCTCAGCTTCAATCATCCTGGTCCAGGATTGAAATTGTCCTTTTGTAGTAGGAATAATGCGGTATCCGCGTTCGCTCGAATAAACAGTACCTTTTGTTCCACGTAGTTCAAGCTCCCCAAAGGGATATAAATACCCACTACTGGCCTCATAAATGGAAAATGAAATTATTGCTCCTGAAGCAAATTCAAAGGTGACCTGCATGGTATCAGGTATGTCACCATCGTGGTCAAGTACATATTTCCCTCCCTGGGCATTAATGGCTACCGGTGCTGTTTCACCCATCATCCAACGGATGGCGTCCATATAATGCACCCCCCAGTTTCCCATCTGGCTTGAATAATCACTCCACCACCTGAATTTATAAGGAGCAATATTATATTGATAAGGTCTGAAAGCGCGGGGACCGAGCCACCTGTCCCAGTTAAAATCTGCAGGGGGAGTCTCAGGTTTCATTTTACCAATTCCATCAGGGTACATGTCACTTATACGGGCAGCCTGGGCAACTGATATTTTACCAATCCTTCCTGAAGACATTTCCTTTGCAAGCCTTTGATATACTTTATTACCCCTCCTGTTCAGCCCAACCGCAACAACACGGTCACTTGCCTTCCATACTTCAACCATCTTCCTTCCTTCAACCAGGGTGTTGGTTAATGGCTTTTCAACATAAACATCTTTACCGGCTCTTATGGCTTCAATAGTTTGAATCGCATGCCAATGGTCGGGCGTAGCAATACATACAGCATCAATACTTTTATCTTCTAGAAGCTTACGATAATCGTTATAGGTCGCAGGCTTTTTTGAAAAAATCTCTCCCATTTTGGGGACCTGACCGGGCATATCGTTAATGTATCTCGGATGAACTTTGCTCCTATCACGCAAAAGATATGGTTCGTACACGTCACAGAGTGCTGCAACCTCCACATCTGGCTGTTTCATGAATAAACCAAGAAGCTGAGAGCCCCTGTTTCCTATCCCGATAAATCCAACCCTGATTTTATCGTTGGCTTTAACTGATGGAATTCCTAAAGCACTCATCCCAACAGCCATCCCAGCTGTAGCGGTAGCACTCTTTAAAATAAATTCGCGCCTGGTATTTATTTCTT
>CAZKMG010000104.1:4316-7937 GCA_964553465.1 uncultured Bacteroidaceae bacterium | reverse complement strand
GGAAAATAATTTACTGGTCATTACTTTTTTTAAATTCCGAAAGGAAAACTTAGTTTGTTGATCATTATGAAAATAAGTCTTAATCAAGAACTCATTCAGTCTTGTTTTAGATGGTTACATTTTAGAAACAAGAGATCACCGATTCTAATATTTTATTATAAAAAATAAATGTCGTTATTTTTATTCACTCTTCAAAATCAGCATTTCCGTATTTATTTAATTTCAAAAATAATCATCCTCATTTCCGCAATAGAATCGGATCACAATTAACAGGAATTAGAATTCCTTAGTATTTTGGATCAATTTCAGATTATCAATTATTGATAGCCCTTCCGGGTTCCCTGACGTTTTGCCCACTTATATTCCTGAGACCATCTCCCAGGTCCTTTCGGGCTTCATCAGCAATTTTTTCAATATCTTCAACAATTTCAGGATAATATTCCTTAAGGTCATATCTTTCACCCGGATCACGTCTCATATCAAATAATGCATAACTTACTTCAACCATACCTGTCTTCCCGCTATTACCATCTATTCCGGGTGCAAATCCTTCATAAGTGCGAGATCTATGAGGAAAAACAAGTTTCCAGTGATTTTTCTGAACTGCTTCAAGGCAATCAGCCTGGTAATAATAATAGAATATTTCCCTTGGATTGGAATTTTCGTCCCCCAACATCAAAGGAAGTATATTTACCCCATCTATCTTCTTTTCAGGTAATAGAGCATTTGAAATATGTGCAAGGGTGGGTAAAATATCAATGGTGGAAGCCATTTTATTACATATCGTACCTTCCGTTATATGTCCGGGCCACCTCATAATACACGGCACTCTTTGTCCACCCTCCCAGCTTGTGCCTTTCCCTTCCCGTAAGCCTCCGGAAGAACCCGCATGGTTGCCAAAATTCAGCCATGGACCGTTATCAGATGTGAAAATAACCAGGGTATTGTCAAGTATTCCGTTCTTTTCAAGCGATTCCATTATTTGTCCGACCGACCAATCAATTTCCATCAATACATCTCCATATAAACCCTGTTCACTCTTCCCTTTGAATTTTTCTGATACAGCCAATGGAACATGTGGCATTGAATGAGCCAGGTATAAAAAGAAATGATCACTCTTATTTTTCTGGATGAATTTAAGGGCTTCTTCCATGTAAACAGTAGTTAGCTCCGACTGGTCCTGAAGTGTCCTTATTTCCCGAATCTTTTCATTATCCCTGATCAATGGTAATACAGGATAATTTACTTTACGATCATTATGATCATCAGTCACAGGGGTCCCATCATAGTTTACCGGCCACATATCATTGGAATAAGGTAGGCCAAGGTATTGATCAAACCCGTGTTGCAAAGGAAGGAATTGCTTCAAATGCCCCAGGTGCCATTTTCCAATGGCAGCAGTTTTATAATTCTGCTTTTTTAACACTTCAGCTATCGTTTCCTCTTCTGGATTTATCCCAATGGTAGCCTTTGGGTTAAGTGCCCCTGATATTCCAACCCTGTTGGAATAACAACCGGTTAATAATGCAGCACGTGAGGCACTGCACACAGCCTGTGCTACATAGAAATTGGTAAATCTCATCCCGTTAGCAGCTAACCTGTCAAGATTTGGTGTTTTATATTGAGTTGCACCAAAACAACTGAGGTCACCATATCCCATATCGTCTGCAAAAATCAAAACAATATTGGGTAAATTTGAAGAGGGATCAGGAGAAGGAGTTTTGCCTTGCGAACAAGAGCTTACACTTGCCATCACACTGCATACTCCTATTAAAGTACCAGGGATATTTTTAATTTTCATGGTGTTTTTATTTTAATGATGATCTGAGCAATTATTGTCAGGTATAACTGGTTTATTAATGTATTAATTTATCAGGTATATCAGCTTTCCTTTTATCGTTGTTTGAATCCTGAACTTACATAAATTTATTCAAAATTTATAGATTCTGCTGATATATAAAAACTTCTTTTTCAGAATCATTATTTTCCCTTATCAGGATCTTCGAATTTGAACTATGTATTTGGAATCGTCAATTTAATTATGCAGCGATCCGGATTCTTTTTCTGATTTATAAAAATCTTCAGGAAATATTTAAATTAATGTTACAAAAGACAGACCTTTACCATGTTAAATAAATGCTTTCGAATACACAAATATTGTGCATTAAATATTATTTATATATTTAATTGCTTAGTAATAATTTAGGACAAATTTCTATGAAGAATACCTTTCAGGCTTTAATTCTTTTAATGATGTTTAATGCAAGTTATTCACAAGCTGATAAAAAGCTCAACCATTCATCTCCCTGGAACAATAAAAAAGTAGAATTATCTGCTGATGTCTATTATTTATCAACTCATGGTGCAATTTCTGATGCTGAAATTGGCATGGAAAGTGTAACATTTGGTACTGATAATACTGCTGCCATACAATCGGTTTTAAATAATGCTAAAAACTCCCCGATAACTGTTTATTGGGACGGTAAATATTCAGTTACGGGGTTAAAAATATTCAGTAATACTACAATAATTACGAATGCAGGTTGTGGCGCCATTTTAAGAAATCATTCCAATAAATCCATTTTCGTTAATGCAGGTCAATCATTTGGTTCTGAAAAAGATTCTAATATTGTTATTCTTGGAGGAATATGGAACGGGAACTATTATAATCGGGAAATACCGCGGGGAGCGCAGAGTAAAGGGGATAGTATTCATGGTCTGGTCGGCTGTTTCAGGTTTCATGGAGTGGATAATTTGATTGTAAGGGACGCAATTCTTTATAAGCCTGCAACATATGCACTTGCTGCATCAAATGTGACCCATGTGGTGTATGAGAATATTATTGTCGATGTGGGTCCGGATCCACTTATTAACAATGATGGTTTACACATTGACGGGAATTCCCAATATGGTATTATCCGGCATTGTATTATTAATACACATGATGACGGTATCGGGTTAAATGCAGATGACCTTTATTTGCGATGGTTTGACAGGAAAGGAGTATCTTCTGAAGAAGCATTCTATTCTGAAACTGCTGCCGGCCCGATCTCGGATATCCTGATAGATGATATTACTTTTAACAGTACCCTCTTTGGCATAAGAATATTAAGTGGAAGAAGCCGGGTGGACAGGATTACGATAAGAAATATTAAAGGTTATACCAAGGGCTATGCAATAGTTATTGATAATTATCAGCATAATCCGGAGATAGTGACTTGGGCCGGGCAAGGTAATGTTGGGACAATTAATGTTGAGGATTTTGATGTTGCTATTTACCCTGGCTCTGAAAATATGCCAAATGAAAGTTGCATTAATGTTAGTACTAATGTGGAACAACTCATTTTTAAAAATATTAAAAGGAAATATTTTTCTGCCGAAGAACCTACAATTTATATAAAAGGGAAAAATACTGTAATTGGCAGTTTGGAAATAGATGGTTATTATAGCATTGATTCAACAAAGAATTTAACAATATCGCATATCCTGGTTGATGGTGCTTCAATAAATCAATTAAGCATATCAAATGTGTCGATAAGTAGAACACAAAAAGAGATACCGAATAATAGCGTTTTATTAAAATCCCAGAATAACAGCAATATTAATTACCTGCAATTGAAC
>CAZKMG010000104.1:0-4306 GCA_964553465.1 uncultured Bacteroidaceae bacterium | reverse complement strand
TGGGTATAGCTTCGATCATTGAGAATTCATCAGGGAAGCTAAATGTTATAAATGCTTCTAATATTATCTATGTTAATGCAAATGGTAATTACCCGTTTTATTTTAATAATGATAAGAATGCAATAAAAGCTTTGACCCTCTCAAATTTCTATGGTGCGGATATTATTGTTGGAGGAACCAGCAAGATATTAAGTAAAAAAGGGGATGCGTTTTAAAAGAATTATCGCTTTGGAGCAACTTATTAAGAAGTAACACGATTTGACTCAACTCCCCCAAAACTGAAACCCGGGATAATTTTTTAATAATGCTGTTGAATATGGTTCCGGTGCAGGTAATTCATTTATTTATGCACCAGGTGTCGATAGAGAACTCACCTCGGTAGGCTCATGATCTAAATAATAATGGTAATCCTTATGATAATTCCAGTTAGCAATAAAATCGTACATAAAAAAATAAAACTTTTCATTTTTAAGCATTCATGTGAAATTATTCTAAAAATGAAAAATAAAAGAAAAAATTAAATAACATTGTCCGGTATATGTAAATTAACTCATAGCAGCTTTTTTAATTATTTTCATTTTTGGTTTATGTATACTGAGAGGCTTCTCAGAAATGAGGGGCTTTTTTACGATATACAAAAACTCTAATCCTTCAAACATCTAACAAAAAAACCATGACTCTTAAGGTAACTCTGGCGAAAGACAAAGGCAGTGCTACAATGTATATAACGATTCCATGCTGTTGATGCATCGCCTTCCGTAGAAGCCCACCAATAACAGGTTTCGTTAATCCATATGAATGATCCATCAATAGAACGAATTCCTCCAGGCAGAGCAGTAAAGCCACTGCTATTATTATCAGCCTGATTACAACCTACATTAAATGGTGTATTATTTGTGCACCATCCTGATTTGGAGGCTATTGATTTAGCTATGTAATCACCAACGCCACCGTAGCCATAACCATGATATGTAAGGTAATTTGTTAAAATTGTCCATTCCTCATCAGTAGGTACATGCAAACCGAGTGGGCATAGCTTGCCTGTATTTACTGTATACCAGTTATATAATGCTCCAAATTTGTTTTTATTTGCTTGTTCATCATTAGCATACCAACAATAACCTGGTGATAAAAGATCTGCCCATTTATCTCCTTCTTCAACTAATGGTATTTCTTCACCATCATTGTATTTAGTTGATTTCAGGTTTTCAAGCATCCATTCCTGATATCCTATTTTGACAAAATGATAAATATTTCCCTCAAAGTCAGACACATATGTATAAAAAAGTATCTGGCCACTATAGGCGGTGCCTTTGCTATTTATTGCATATGCCTTGACATAATATTTGGTCATTGCTGATAAGTTTGTAATATCACATGTAAAGGAACCTGTACCTGCTCCAACTATCTTTTTTAAACTGTCAATGGTTGGTCCTGAGATTTTGCTCCAGCACACTCCTCTCTCAGTGACAGGAATTCCTCCATCAGAAGTCACATTGCAACTAACGATAGCTGATGAATCTGTAATTTGAGTGATACTTTCGATCCCCACTATTGGTAATTTAATATTATTTTCTTTCTTACAGGAACTAAGAAGAATAATTATTAGCAGGATTATAATTCTAAAAGCATGAATAAATGATTTCATGACTTTTTTCTTTAAAGGTATAACAAAAATAATTCATCTTATTGGCTGATATTTCCAAATTCCTGATATAAGGGGATAAAATACATGAAAGAAAAATTTACAAAAGAAGAAGAACAACTTTGGGATTATATTGAAAAGCATTTTCAGGGATGGGATGAGGAGAGATTTAGGGCTATGATTAAGGAGTTTTTTAGCATTAAAAAAGTTAAAACGCGATCAATTGTAAGTTGCTGCTTACACTATTTTAAGAGTACTTAATAAATACGTGATATACCTTGCCAATTAACTTGATTTCTAAGTCCCATTTCCTCAATCATACCATTTTGTTTATAAGCCTATTTTAATAATAGGGTACATTGACTATAAAAAGTAATACTTTGACATTACTTCAGCTTTTTCTGCTATCCCTGTAGTTGATTTAGGCGCTCTTTGAGATATATGCCTCTTATTTAAGGAGTTAAATAAATATTTAAATATCCTACTCATAAAATAATGGTACGTGTGTTTATACGTTATAGCTAGGAGCCATTATCTCATACAAGCTGATACTCTAATACTCTCATATAATTATAGATATTGTTTTTAACTTGACTGTATATTGTCAAACTGATATAAAAAGAAAAACCCTACAATTTTCTGCAAGTTTTAGGAAATATGTAGGGAATATTCTTAGATAAAAAACGTAACAAATTGTAAATCAATTATGCTACGTTTCTTTTTTGTGAACCTGAAGATTATGATGCAAGAGCGAATTTCATGTGGAGAGAGACCATGGCAATAAATGGTATTATTTGCGTAGGTGTACTCCAGAATTGGACGACACATTTGATTGGTCATGAATTAACAACTGTTTTTGGTATTGATCATGGTCAAACCCTGGCAATTATATCTCCTTATGTGTTGGATAATTTCCGCGACCAAAAGCGGGTAAAGCTCTTGCAGTTTGCCGACTGGGAATGGGGTATAACATCCGGATCTGATGATGAAAAAATCGACCATACCATTGAAAAAACAAGAGATTTCTTTGAAAGCCTCGGCATTAATACCCATCTTTCGGAATATGGGGTTAATCCTGATAACTTCAAGGATATAGTAATCCAATTAGAAGCACACGGTTTAACTGCTCTGTCTGAAACTGGAAAAATAATATTAGAGGTCAGTGAAAAAATCCTTTTGAATGCATTATAAATATACAAGTAGATCATGCTAACTTCAGGGAGGGCATTCTGTTCAATACCTTCCTGATACTTTTATTATATTTAATTTTGATTTATTATTTTAGCAATGGTAAGTCTTTATAATGTAACTATGAAAATTTGATTCTTCTAAATCCCACTAAACAGACAATTATGATGAAAAAAAATATATTCCCACTTCTTTTATTGTGCCTCACCGTGCAGTTAAGTGGACAAGACTGGCCACAATACCTTGGCCCGGACAGAAACAGTATTTCACCCCAAAAAGATCTTCTCCGTACATGGTCTGAAGAAGGCCCTGAGGTTCTTTGGTCCGCTGATGTAGGTATTGGTTACGGTGGACCTGTAGTTAAAGATGGAAAGGTGTATCTCCTCGACCGGGATGATGAAGTCGGAGATATAATGAGATGTTTTGAATTAAGTACCGGGAAAAAGTTGTGGAATTACCAGTACGATGCCCCGGGTTCAGTAATGTTTCCCGGTTCACGAAGCGTTCCGGTTGTTGATGACAAATATGTATATTCATGCGGGCCTTACGGTGATCTGTATTGCTTTGACATCGAAAGTCATAAACCTGTTTGGGAAAAAAATGTGTGGACAGATTTTGGTGGACAGGACATCCCAAGGTGGGCTATCTCGCAATGTCCGATAATTTATAATGATTTACTGATACTCGCTTCACAGGCACCTGAAGCAGGAGTGGTTGCCTATGATAAATTGACAGGCGAACTAAAATGGAAAACTCCGAGCCTGGGTGAAGTAGGATATGTTAGTCCTTCCATAGTACAAATTGGCGGGGAGGATCATGTTGTTATGATTACCGCATCAAACAGAAGAGAGGAGAAAATGGGAAATGTTGTCGGGATAGATCCGGGAAATGGAGAAATCCTTTGGATATACGACAACTGGAATTGCCATATTCCTGTGCCAAGTGCAGTCGATGCAGGTGACAACCAAATATTGATTACCGGAGGATACGAATTGGGTGCGACCATGATTGAAGTTACAGCAGATGAGAACGGCAAATATACCACCAAAAAGATTTTCACCACAGAAGAGTTTGGTGATCAAACCAAAACTCCAATCTTCTATGATGGATATTTTTACGCTCAATACGGCACAAACAGTCGCAGGGATGGACTCGTATGTATGAACAGGGATGGAGAAATCATGTGGAAAACAAAAAGGAATCCTGATTTTAACAAAGGAAGTATGGTTCTTGCAGACGGTTTGATCCTGGCAACCGATGGAAGTATTTCATTGTATCTTATTGAACCCGATCCTGATAGTTTTAAGATGATCGCACATGCTGAAATGCTGGGATCAAAGGCAACCAGCGATGAAGAATCCATGGCGACCAGAATAGGTGGAAAGACCCAGAACTGGGCACCAATTGCGTTAGCGGAAGGAAAACTTTTGATACGGGATCAGAGCAAAATGTTATGTGTAAAGGTGGCCAGGT
>CAZKMG010000103.1:6806-11190 GCA_964553465.1 uncultured Bacteroidaceae bacterium | reverse complement strand
TCACTCCCCAGAAGGCCGTGGATCGTCCTGCCTGTTACTTTGTGATACAATTTGTTTATAGCTTCCAGATCGATCATAATTACAGGAAATTCGTGCAATTCAAGATTTCCAAGTCGAAAAACCTCTGCCAAAGCCATTTTACTCTCAATATGATCGGCCATAATACCGGCCGATTGAATTTCATGAATATTCTGATCGGAATTTTGTAAAATGGGCTCAAGGAATTTTATATCGAAAACTGTTCGAGAAGCCCCGGTATCAATAATTAAATTCAAAGGTACATTATCAATACTCGCTTCAACAAGCAAATGAAAACTTTGATTATCAAGCTCAATAAGATGAATAGGTATGAGGTACTTACCTGCCATCCAACGTGAGATTTAGACGCCAAGATAAAAAAATATAAGTAACTCTTATCCTTAAATCAAAAATATTATTTGCAGTACCTTTTTAAATTAACCAATTAGTCTAAATGATTTTCTGTTAAAAAAGTTAAAGGACAGGATTATATGTCTTTCTAAAAAAGTTTCATTTCATCAAGAGCTTTCATAGTCTCTTTCACTGATTTGGCAGAATCATTAAGCAATTTCTTTTCATCATTATCGAGTTTGATTTCAATAACCTCTTCCACACCCTCTCTGCCAAGTTTAACAGGCACTCCGATATAAATATCCTTTAACCCATATTCACCATTTAAATAAGCACAAATCGGGAAAATTCTTTTTTGATCCTTCACAATAGCTTCTGCCATTTGAGCTGCAGCAGCACCTGGAGCATACCACGCTGACGTTCCCATCAGATTTACAAGTTCTCCTCCACCCTTCCTTGTACGTACAACTATTTTTTCAATTAGCTCTTGACTTAAGAGTTCTGTAATCGGAATCCCGTTTATGGTAGAGTATCGTGGTAATGGGACCATAGTATCACCATGTCCCCCTAGCAACATAGCGTGAATATCATTTGGTGAAACGTTAAGTGCTTCAGCAATAAATGCCTTAAACCGGGCTGTATCTAATGTACCTGCCATTCCAAAAACCTTGTTGCTTGGTCTTTTGGATGCCATATAAGCAGCGTAAGTCATAACATCAAGTGGATTGGATACTACAAGGATGATTGCATCAGGTGAATATTTAATAACCTTCTCCGTAACATCTTTTACAATAACAGCATTAGTCTTAATCAAATCATCTCTAGACATTCCGGGTTTCCTCGGCAAACCAGATGTGATAACCACAATTCCCGAACCCTTTGTTTTTAGGTAATCATTCGTCGAACCTGTGACCCGTGAATTAAAATTGTTAACAGATGATGATTGCCAAATATCCAGTGCCTTCCCTTCAGCCAAGCCTTCTTTTATATCAACCAGGACAATCTCTTTTGTAATATCCTTATGAGCAATAACATTTGCGCAGGTCGCTCCAACATTTCCTGCACCAATAACAGTAATTTTATCCATAGCTAAGAAAGTTTAGTTTTTAATTATGAGGCAATTATCAAATATAATGAAATTATTTCATTATAAATATGATTACGAACATGTATCTTATTGCAGTCCGAACAATTCTTTACATCAACAAATTGAACCATATTCTTTCAAAATGCATTATCTTTAATGAAAAAAATACATGATGAGAGTAATCAATATTTTTTTATCGGGAGCTATAATTTTAATCATTTCATGTAAATCGCATAACACTTCTCAAACTTCTAACATTAATGAGGGTGTTGCGAAGGAATATTATAGTAACGGGACCATTAAATCGGAAACAGAATCAAAGGATGGAAAAGCCAATGGATTAATGAAAAATTACAACTCGGATGGTGATCTTATCAGTGTATATACTTTTATAGATGGCTTAAGACAGGGGCCTGCAGTTTCATACTACCCCGGAGGAGAGCTGAATTTAAAGATGTACTATAATAACGGGCTAAGAGATGGAATTACACTCTGGTATTACAAAACCGGTGAATTGTTTAGGGAAATTCCATATAAAGAGGGGAAAGTGGATGGAATTAAAAAATCATATTTTCAGGACGGAAAACTTATGGCAGAGGCCCCATATTTAAATGATTATCCCGGTGTTGAATTAAAGGAGTATAACAACAAAGGTAAACTCCTTGTTGATAATACACGGATCATTATTAAAGAAATAAACCATCTCCCAGCTGAAAGAAGGATAACTCTTGAATTAAGGTTAAGCGAGCTCCACCCCGGGACATCCTTTTATCAGGGTGAACTAACCGAAAACAAGTACTTAAATAGAGAATTATGGCCGCTGACATTTGAGGATGGTAAATCAACTTATGTTATCACAGTTCCTTCAAGCGGTGTTTTAAATGAAACCTATTCTTTTAGTGCCAGTTACCAGACAAAGAGTTCCAATATCAGGGTGATTTCAAGAAAATATAAAATCTCTATCGGGAATAAATAAGATCTATTTACCGAAAAGCCCTTAGATTTATTTAACAAGTGCCTCAAATTCCTCTGAAAGGGTCTTATCTTCAATCCAGTCGAATAGTGTCAGCGACCTAAGGTTGAAGAAATAGGTCCAATAGTTCTTCAATGCTGCTACATAAGCCCTGGTAGCCAAATCTTTTTCCTGGTTAGCATCCTTGAGATCAAGGACGCTTATTCTGCCAATTAAAAATCTCTGTTTGGATACTTCATACCTATTTTGTCCAATAGTATCGGCCTTTGCAGCAATTCTTAGCTGATCATCCTGTAGATTAAATTGCATAACCTGGAGAAGTACCTCTTGTTCAAAGTCCATTTCAGCCTGATTGACATTAGTTTGGGTCAATTCCTGTGAAGATTGGGCCATTTTATATTGACCTCTCCCCATACCCCAGTCTATGATGGGAATAGAAAATCCAACTCTTACTCTTTCCAGATCGTTTGGATTTAAGTAAACCCCTTCAAGGTCTGTAGCCCTTTGACTTAATCCAAGCCTGGCGTATAAGGTTGCGTTAAGGCCTTTATTTGCCCTTGCCTGGGAAACCCGCTGATCAGCTTCAAGCAGCTGGCGTTTAAACCCAATAACTTCAGGATTATTCTTCATAGCTTCTTCCAAGGCTTTTGAAAGAGGGATTTCAATAGCTGGAATTGAAGAGGGGATAACTAATTCAATATTCGCATCCTGAGGAAGTCCGAGAAATGAATTGAGCTGAAATTTTTTTACTTCCAGGTCTATCTGTGCAGAGTTTAATTCTGTATTCGCTTTAAGGTATGACAATTGCATCTGGAGTAATTCATTCTCAGCAATTGTACCCAATTGATATCTCCCCTCTGCAATTTTATAAAGCGTATCCGCATTGGCATAATTTGACTCAGCTATCTGAACATTCTTCTGAGCCAGTATTAGATCAAAGAAGTAGTTAACTGAGCGAAGTGAGACTGACTCCATAGCACTTAAATAGGTTTTTTTCGCCTCTTCATATCTTAATGGCTCAATCAGCCGCTGCCATTTCATACTGTTATACCCGTTTATCGGTTGATTCAAAACTACATCCACAGGAGTACTCAGGTATGTTGACCCTCCATCCTGTGTCAGCTTATCAATCCTTTGAAGATCCGAATTAATAGATATCCTTCCACCCGTTAAAGGTATGTTCTGACTGATTGCAAGGGCAGAATTGTAAGATACTTGTTTTCTCTCATCAAATATATCTCCTCCCTCAATGGGAATCTTTTCAAAGCTTCGGTTCAGGTCAGGGATAGTTGCAGACATCGAAAGCATGGGAAGGTATCCTGCTTTATAAGATCTGAACGCCCAATAGCTGGACCTGAATTGATGTCTGGCCATAACGGCCCTTGGGGATTGTTTTGTTGCTAAAGAAAGAACTTCTTCAAAAGTCATTTTTCTTGTTACCTGGCCAGTTGAATCAAATATTCCAACCACAGAGAGTGCAACAATGCAAAGGATACTGTAAATCTTATTCATATCTTAGTGATTCAATGGGATCTTTTTCTGAGGCACGTTTAGCAGGTGAATAACCAAATATTATTCCAATTGAAGCTGAAACTGCGAAAGCAATAATAACTGAGAACGGGGAAATAATAGTGAGTATCCCGGCTATATGCATTATTACTTTTGCACCTACAATTCCGAGAATCACTCCTATAACACCGCCAATTACACTTATCAGGACGGCTTCTGAAAGGAACTGGACAACAATATCTTTTTTCCTGGCCCCGATAGCCAATCTTGTGCCTATCTCTTTAATTCTCTCCATTACAGAAGCAAACATTATATTCATTATACCAATACCCCCTACTAAAAGAGAAATACTCGCTATGGCCCCTAAAACAATATTAAAAACATCTTTTGTCTTTTGTTCCTGTTTTAATAGTAATTCAGGTACCGTGATTTCAAAGTCTTTAACC
>CAZKMG010000103.1:0-6796 GCA_964553465.1 uncultured Bacteroidaceae bacterium | reverse complement strand
TTTAACCTCCTGATGTCTTCTGAGCATCATCCGGCTAAGGAACTCTGTTGAGGAACTTAATTCCTTTGAGTCCTTAACCTGGACAATGATCCTGTCAAGCTGATGATAATTGCGACTGGTGTTTTGTGAAGGATTCATTGAGAACATAAATCTTCTGAAAAAATTTCCCATATTCATCATTCTGGTTGTGACCATTGCCCTGTTCTGAAAGCGAAGAAGCATCGTTTTCACCGGAATGTAAATGTTGTCATTCATTACATTTACTCCTATATTCTCAAAACGAGTAAGTTTAATATCATTTTTTCTCATTACACCTATTACTTTCAGCCATACCTGATCAACCTTAATATATTGATTCAGTGAACTCTTTTTGCTAAAAAATTTACTGTCAATATTTGAACCAATTATACAAACAGGAATCCCGTCCTCTTCCTGGTACTTTGTGAAAAAACTACCTTTTTCAAGAGAGAGGTTAAAAATATTGAAATACTCATTGGCAACACCCATTAATTTAGCCGATGATTTTCTTCCATTGAGTATAACATCTCCGGACTAATATTATTTAAAGTAGGCAGGACTTCCTTAATTGCTTCCACATCTGTAAGGTGAAGACCAGGGGAGAATTTATTGCTTTTCTTTTTCTCCGTCGTTTCGTTTGAACTCGTCTCCTCCCCTTCAGTTTCGACAATAGGAATAATCATTATATTATTAACTCCTACCATCTTTATCTGATCCAGTATTTCTTTTTGTGCACCATTACCAATAGCAAGCATACTAATTACCGCACCTACCCCGAAAATTATTCCCAAACCTGTAAGAAAACTGCGTAATTTGTTTGAAGTAATTGATTCAATGGCGATAATAATGTCATGGTAATACCGATTCATTGCGTCCCTCCTCTATTTTGCCCGTTACTTCTGACCGGGGCTGATCCATTCTGGTTCGTGCTTCCACCTGGATTCCCGTTCTGGTTCTGATGCGAAGATGAGTTGCTATTTCTTTTTAAAGAATCGTTCATTTCTTTAACTAATCGTGCTTTTTCTGCTTCCTTCTGCTTGATAATTTCTGCCAGTTCTAATCCGGTCCATTTGAATTTCTCGGGTTCCTCAGGAACGGATAAATAAATCTGTTCTCCTTCCTTTAATCCATTTTCAACTATAACAAAATTCTCATTTGGTTCTCCGAGTACAACAACCTGCCGTGATCCTTTTTTAGTAAATACATAGGGAATGCTATCATTTGAATGTATCGATTCAATAGGAATATACAGAACACTATCATACTCCTTTGTTATGATCTTATTGCTGGTGGTCATGGAAGGTCTTAGAATAGTATCTCTTTCGTAAATTTTAATAAGTACTTCAAAAACTTTGGCATCTGCATTTGGGAGTTGTTGCCCAATATTTGCGATACTCATAACCTCACCGGTATACTTCTTATCTGGAAATGCATCAACACCTATTCTTACCTCCTGCCCTTTCCTGATCTTTGAAATATCTATTTCATTTACATATGTCCTGGAAACCATCGAAGACAGATCAGGTAACTCCGCTACAAGAAGGTCCCAGGTGCTTATTTCCGAGCCGACAGTGCGTTTTGTACCATTACGTTCCCTGTAGTAAATGACCATGCCTGGGGCAGGGGCATATATATCGAAGTTTCTTAAAGCAATATTCATTTCATTGCTTGTCTTTTGTGCTCTATCAAGATTTATGATAGCATCTCTCATACTTACTGTCGCCTGAACAACTTTCAGATCATAGTTGGTAAGTGCCTGCTCATAAGCACGTTTAGCTTTATCAAGGTTCATCTGGACTTGCCGTATGGTGGCAGGAGGTTCGTACATTGACTGCTCAACCGCAATTTTTGCCTCTTCCATATTGAATTTTAGATTTATCAGGTCGTTCCGAAGTTGCCGGAGTTGAATCGTAGTATCCAGCTTGACTTTAGTAAAATTAGATTCTGCCAATTCTAACTGATTCAAAATATCTTTATAGGAATTATCTGCCTCAGATTTGTCGAGTGATGCAACCCACTGACCGGAGTCTACAACTGTTCCTTCATCAACCATGTTTTGAATTTTCAAACTACGGATCCTGAGATTTCGTGCCCTGAGTTCAATCGGAGCTTTTATCTGGGTAGATTTCTCTGCTTTTAGTTCTCCAGTAACAGGAATGATAACTTCAAATTTCCCGCCTTCCACAGTTGTTGTAAGCATTTCAGCCTTTTTCTCACCAGGAACCATTGAATAAATAACTATTGCAACAACCACCCCCAGCAAAATCAATAAAGGAATTAAAATTTTCTTTTTCATTTAGTTTTTAATAAATTAAACAATTAACTTCTCTAGTCATCTTTTAGACAACGTGAAACAGGGTCTTATTCGTTTATCCCTTCATAATTTTTATAATTTCTTGAATGAGAGCATCAGCAACAGACGTTTCACACGCTTCAGCATATATTCTCAATACAGGCTCGGTATTTGACTTGCGCAATTGAACCCACTTGTCCTTAAAATCTATTCTCACTCCGTCGCGAATATCAATTTTTTCAGATGAATATTTTTGCTTAATTTTTTCAAGCAATTTTTCTATCGATATATCTTTAGATAAACTTAGCTTTTGTTTAGAAATCACGTATTGTGGATATATTTTTTTTAGCTCGCTGCATCTTATTTTCTTTTCCGCCAGAAGTGTAAGGAAAAGGCCTATACCCACAAGTGCATCTCTTCCATAATGCGAAGCAGGGTAAATTACTCCCCCGTTTCCTTCACCCCCGATTACACTATTATTTACTTTCATAGCCTTAACAACATTAACCTCCCCTACTTCAGAAGCAAAATACTCTTTACCATAAGAAATCGTTATATCCTTTAAGGCTTTTGTTGAAGAAAGGTTCGAAACTGTATTTCCGGGAGTATTACTCAACACATAATCGGCTACAGCCACAAGGGTGTATTCTTCACCAAACATTGTTCCATCTTCACTTATTATTGCGAGCCGGTCAACATCCGGATCAACTACAAAGCCTGCATCTGCTTTCTTTTCCTTTACGATCCGGGATATTTCCATGAGGTTTTCAGGTAAGGGCTCAGGATCGTGTTTGAAAATTCCATCCGGACGACAATTTATTTGGACTATTTCCTTAACACCAAGGGACGTTAAAAGTTTTGGGATGATTACTCCTCCTACAGAGTTTACGGCATCAACTGCAATTTTGAATTCAGCCTGCCTTATCAATTCAGGTTTAACAAGATCAAGATTCAGAATTTCCTGTATGTGAAAATTGTTATAAGTATTATTTGAAGTAATATTACCGATCCGATGATGTTCTGCATAAGTATAACGAGGATTTATCGTCATCTCCAGGATCTTTTCACCATCTTCTGAAGATATAAATT
The DNA here is from genome assembly GCA_964553465.1 of uncultured Bacteroidaceae bacterium. GTDB lineage: Bacteria > Bacteroidota > Bacteroidia > Bacteroidales > CAZKMG01. The sequence continues at coordinate 3,396 of CAZKMG010000103.1, read as the reverse complement.
CACCCCTGCAATTTAATAATTTTAAGGCGTTCCAATGACCGGGATTATGACTGGCTGTAATGATTATTCCCCCATCAGCCTTTTCTTTAACAACAGCTATTTCCACTGTAGGAGTAGCGGCAAGACCCAGGTTGACAACATCAATTCCCATACCAGTTAAAGTCCCGGTTACGATCCTTTCAACCATAATCCCGGAGGGACGGGCATCCCTACCAATAATGACTTTATATTTTTTTTTCGAATTTTCATTCCTGATCCATTCCGCATAGGCTGAAGTAAAATTCATAATATCTATTGGTGTCAGCCCTTCTCCGGGTGTTCCTCCAATAGTGCCACGAATACCGGAAATAGATACAATCAATGCCATAATATATCTTTTTCGTTCACTAAACAACTTTTAAATTCCCTGCAAAATTAGAAATATATGTTTAACCCACAATTAAAAGTATTAACTTTGCAAACTTTTTATGATCTGGTATTCAGGTAATGGTTTTTAATTTTTTATGTGCTTATCCTATGAATAATTATAAGCAGAAAGGTGATCAGTCCCGCCGACCTCTTGTCCGTAAAAGCAAGAATGCAGGAGGTGAACGAAATTTATCCATCCAACACAACATTCCATTAAGAGGATCCCTTAATAGAAAAGATAATCATCCCAGGAAAGATGTAATTGATTCTGAAAAAACTCTTTCATCAGATAATTTGAAGAAGAATTCTGGATCAAGGCAAAGATTGACACGTCCTGGGGGAAAGATATTGGGAAATTCCGGAAGCAAATCCGGATTTAAAAACCAGAGTAAAAAAGAATTCCCGGACAGGAAAAAGATAAAAGCATCGAAAACATTTGCTAGTCGCGACAGAAGGGTTACCTCATATGTTAACAAGGGGAGTAAAACATCCTCGAAAAGTATTGAATTTTCAGATACAGAAGAGATACGGCTGAACAGATTTATTGCTCACAGCGGAATTTGCAGCCGCAGGCAGGCAGATGAATTCATAATGGCAGGTTTGGTAAGTGTCAATGGAATTGTAGTTAAAGAAATGGGGATCAAAGTGAAGCCGGGTGATGTAGTAAAATATAATGGAGAAACCATACGGTCTGAACGAAAAGTATATATTCTTTTAAATAAACCGAAGGATTATGTGACATCCCTTGATGATGAACAAGGAAGAAAAACTGTTATGGACCTTATCAGAGATGCTTGTCGGGAGCGGGTTTATCCAGTGGGTAGACTTGACAGGAACACTACAGGTGTGATGTTATTTACAAATGATGGAGAACTGACTGGAAAGCTGTCACATCCAAAATTCAACAGGAAAAAAGTTTATCATGTGTTTCTAGATAGGAACCTGAAACATGAGGATCTACGTGCTATTGCTGCAGGCATTACCCTGGATGACGGGCCGATAGCCCCTGATTCAATTTCTTATATCGATCCATCCAAAAAAAATGAGGTTGGCGTCGAGATTCATTCCGGAAGGAATAGAATTGTCAGAAGAATATTTGAGTCCTTTGGGTATAAGGTTACTAAACTCGACCGGGTATACTTTGCAGGGCTCACAAAAAAAGGATTGTCCAGAGGAAGGTGGAGATTTCTTTCTGACAAAGAGGTCTTTGCCCTGAAAATGAACTCATACGTATAATGGCACATAGATCAGGCTTCGTAAATATTATCGGAAATCCCAATGTAGGTAAATCGACGCTAATGAATGCACTAGTGGGAGCTAAACTGGCTATTGTTTCGCCAAAAGCCCAAACTACTCGTGACCGTATTCAGGGAATATTAAATGGCGATGACTATCAAATCATTTTTTCCGATACCCCGGGGATCCTTGACCCCAAATACAAACTACAGGAGACCATGTTAAAAGCAGCAAAATCTGCGCTGATTGATGCTGATATTCTAATCTATGTAACAGATATTCAAGAGCCTCCTGGATTGCAGAACAAGTTTTATTCATCGCTTGTAAAAACAAAAATCCCTTTGATCATCGTTGTTAACAAAATCGATAAGAGTGATCAGGAAAAAGTGGAGAGAATAATGAAAGAATGGGCCGCTATTATCCCTTTGGCAAAAATAATCCCTGTCTCAGCCACTGAAAAATTTAATTTAGATAGCCTTCTCAGTTTTATTCTTGAATATCTCCCTGAGGGACCGGCATTCTATCCTGCGGATGATCTTACTGATAAACCGGAAAGGTTCTTTACAGGTGAAATAATCCGTGAAAAGTTACTTCAATATTATCGAGAGGAGGTTCCTTATTCCACTGCAGTTGAAGTAGAATCGTTCAAGGAGGACTCACGTCTAATTAAAATAAGAGCAATAATCTTTGTTGAAAGAGATTCACAAAAAGGTATAATCATCGGGAACAAGGGTGAGGCAATCAAGAGAACAGGTACTGCAGCCCGGCTGGAAATGGAAAAATTTTTTGGAAAGAGAATATTTCTTGAGCTTTTTGTTAAAGTAAAAAAAGACTGGAGAAACAATGAAACCATGTTAAAAAGTTTCGGTTATAAATAATTTTTTCCTAATGAGTAATATCGTAGCCATTGTAGGACGTCCGAATGTAGGAAAATCAACACTGTTCAACAGGCTCACTGAGACCCGGGATGCCATTGTACATGAATCCAGCGGTGTTACAAGAGACCGTCACTATGGAAAGTCAGTATGGAACGGAGTTGAATTTTCCATTATTGACACTGGTGGTTATGTTAATCATTCCGATGATATTTTTGAGGAGGAAATACGAAAGCAGGTTATGGTGGCTATTGACGAAGCCGACGCTATTCTCTATCTGGTTGATGTTGGAAGTGGCATCACAGATCTGGACGGATCTGTTGCAGAAATCCTAAGAAGGTCAAATAAACCTGTATTACTTGTTGTGAACAAGGTTGATACCCATGATAAATTAATGTATACTCATGACTTTCACTCTCTTGGACTGGGCGAACTTTTTCCAATATCATCCGCAAGCGGAAGTGGTACCGGTGAGTTACTTGATAAACTCGTTAGTTTATTCAACACAAGTAATTTTAATGAAGAGGCTGATCTTCCAAGGTTTTCCATTATTGGCAGGCCTAATGTCGGAAAATCTTCCCTGGTAAATGCATTGTTGGGTGAAGAGAGAAATATTGTTACACCCATCGCTGGTACTACGCGTGATTCTGTTCAAACACGATATAATAAATTTGGGCATAATTTCTATTTAATTGATACGGCAGGATTAAGAAAAAAGACTAAAGTAAGTGAAAACCTTGAGTTTTATTCTGTGATGCGGTCAATCCATTCTATAGAGAATGCAGATGTATGCTTATTACTGCTTGATGCTGAAAGAGGAATTGAAACACAGGATATGAATATATTTCAGCTCGTAGTGAGAAACAGAAAAGGAATA
>CAZKMG010000102.1:4809-11196 GCA_964553465.1 uncultured Bacteroidaceae bacterium | reverse complement strand
TGGGCAAGGGCTTGCAAAGAAGGATATGACAATGTATTTGCAAATGGTACTGAACCCAGTTCAAATTTCAGCTATTCAGGCCCACTGAACGAAATGGTGGTAATGGGCGTAACAGCGATAAGACTTCAGGATCTTAAAAGGGAATTGTTATGGGATGGTAAAAACATGAAGTTTACAAATATTTCCGATACAGATGAGATTAAAGTTGTTACTTCAGATAAATTTACAGTGGTTGACGGTGATCCGAAATTTGACACCAAAAGAGAAACAATAAATGCCAAAGCAGCTGCTGAAGAATATATTAAGCATAACTATAGGGAAGGATGGGTCCTGTAATTCATAAGTTATTATAATATGTTTTCACCCCTCATGGCTCAACTTTCAGTTGCGCTGAAAATGAGGGGTGTTTTTTTGAAAATTCTTATTCTAATTTTCAGGATGGATATACGTACTCAGTTGCTTTCTGAACTTTCACGTAGAAATATTGATTTTACTATTCATACCCTTGGGAATAATAAAGATCATTTCCGAGAACTGATGGAAATTATCTTGTATGAAAAAGATCCACTGCCTATGAGAGCTTCATGGGTTGCTGAGGGGATAACAGCGAAATATCCCGAGTTGATCTTTCCCTATATCGGTGAAATAATAAATAAGTTGAGGAAGTTTACACATCCCGGCACCTTAAGAAATCTTTTAAAAATTTTTTCAAGGCTTGAGTTACATCAAAGATACCATGGAAAGATTGCAGATATCTGTTTTGACTGGCTCGCAGATGAAAGAAAACCTGTCGCAGTGAAGGTACATGCGATGCAGATCTTGTCAAACCTCACCCAAATCTATCCTGAATTAAAGAATGAATTGTTAGAAATAATTAATGAACAAATCCCCAGAAATTCTGAGGGATTTAAAGCCCGGGCCCGGAAAATTAAAATTGAACTTTCCAGGTTGTGAACGCTTCAGAAATTTTTGGGATGAAGTATTCTTAATTATTTTGTCAAATTTATCGAAAAGTAATTTACATCAGATTAAATACAGTTTAAATTAGAAAGAAATTTAAAACTTTCACGACTGAAACTCAAAATTATTTTTCTTAGCTTCTTATTTATGATTGGCATAGGAAATTTTTCCGATGCTCAATTTAGGGGTTATGTCAGGTCTAAAACTGGAGTTGCAACCAGACGTGCAGTTCAACAAACAGATAATGAAATAGATAAGAAAATAAACAATGCTGTTGATACTTTGGTATCAAATGCTTTTAATAAGGATAAAGGAGAAGGTGATCAGCCTGATGAGAATGGATCTCAGCCATCTAATGAGGAGAAACAATCACAATCAGGTGCGAATTCTTCTTCGGATTCAAGATCCGGATCTTCAGTAAATGATGTCAGGTCAAAAGCTATCATGGGTAAACTGGGTATTAGCATGGAACGCCCGGACGATGTTAAAGACATCTATAATTATACAGGTAACGTATTAATGGCTGCGCAATCCTGGGACAGTATTGGAAATACTAAGGGTGAAGAATTGTTTACGACTCATTATACAGCAGATAACAAAGGATTTGCCATGGATTTTAAATCAAAGGATAATGGTGATTCACGAATGATTTTCGATTACGAAAATCAAATATTGATTATACTTAGTCATCCGGAAACTCAATCAATGAAAAATCTCCCGGTTTTTTTATCTTAAAAAAACCGGTTAAATAAAGGAAATTTTCAGAATTTAAACAGAAACTGACAAAACACATTTTAAAACCCTTGGAATTCAGGTTCCTGTTTATTCTTTCTTTTTAGCTGTATTGAACCCGAAAGGCAGATATATCGGACAAAAACTAAAAAAACTGGTCAGCACAAAAATAATGGCCAGTGCCAATAGAATAATTCCCAGGGTGCCAGTAACAATTTTGGTAAAGAACAAAACGGCGAGTATGATTGCAATCACAATCCTGATTACCTTGTCGGTAGTGCCCATGTTTTTTTTCATCATCATAATTTTAAATGGAAATATTTATTAAACTTAATCTAATTCTTTTGAAACAGCAATAGCTGCGATTGTCCCATCTGCAACGGCTGTAGTAATCTGGCGATATTTTTTGCTGATCACGTCCCCCACAGCATACACTCCTGGTATATTGGTGCGCATATCTTCGTCAGTTTTAATATAGCCCCATTGATCTAACTCGAGTTTATCCTTAAATAAATCAATATTAGCTTTAAACCCTGTAAAGATAAATATTCCGTCACCAGTCAATTTTTTATGCTCGTGGGTTTTGAGGTTCTCGACTTCAGCAATAATCTTATCGCCCTCTTTCAAAAACCTGCGGGGTTCATATTCAAATAATATATTTACTTTGGGATTTTTTAAAATTTTTTCCTGTGCCACTTTATTTGCAGTCAACTTATCAAATTGGTGCACCATTGTTATTTTACTCGCAAATCTTGAGATGAATTCCGACTCCTCAACTGCAGAATTTCCTCCTCCAATTACTATTACTTCTTTATCAACAAAATATTTTGCATCGCAGGTAGCACAATAAGAAATACCTTTGCCTTTTAATTCCTTTTCACCTGATGCCCCGGTTAAATTAGGGGATGTTCCGGTTGCAATAATGATTTTTTTTGCCTTAATTGTTTCATACTCATCAATAATAACCTCTTTCTTTTCAAGGTCAACCTTTGTGACATCAACGGCAACTTTATAAACCGTCCCGCATAGCTTGGTTTGTTCACTCATATTGTGTGAAAGCAAATATCCTGCCTGTGGTTCGATGAATCCCGGGTAATTTGATACTTCGTGCGTTGTGGATACATGCCCGCCCGGTAGGGCAATGTCGATTAAAACTGTATTAATCTTTGCCTGACAGAGGTATAAGCCGGCGGTTAAACCACCGGGTCCTGCTCCAAGAATAATAACATCAAACTCTGAAACGAAGGGTAACATCCCCGATTGAATATCAGAAACCCTAGCTGGGGAGAGCATACTGTTTAGATTACTGATAATTTCACTGCGCTTTATTCCCCCGGAAAGCCTTCCTTTGACCTCCTTCCCATTGTCAAAAAACAATAATGTCGGTGAAGACTTCACGTCAAGTTTATCTGCCAGTTCCCGGTTTTGTTGCCTGAAAACTTTTAAAAACTTAATATCATTTCCATATAATTTTGATAATGCTTCAAACTTAGGTGCTAAAGCTTCACAAGGGGGACATTCGGATGAATAGAAGTCGAGTACTACCTTTTCTCCTTGTAATATTTCTTTTTCGTAACTGGCTGAATTTATTTCTCTCATAAGAAGTTCTTTTGCAAAAATTGATTTAGGAATGAATGGGAATATGATTAACTAGTTAAATTGGATGTTGTTTCAAAATAAGAAGCGAAACCAAGCTCCATAAGCTTATTTACCGGACGGCAATCGGGAGATAAAAGATTACCTGAATTATTTTTAGCGATGGAACCACAACCACCACCACAAGCTAATTGCAGATTACATTCTTTACATTCGGATATAGCAGTGACATCGCGCATCTCCCATTCATTGATCATGTTTTGGTTAAGGTTTACCTCAGGATAAAATGTTCCGACAGATTCGTTTGTTTTACCAACAGTTGCTGTACATGGATAAATATGTCCTGTATAATCGAAGGCCCATTCGGTTTTACATGCAGGGCATGCATCAAATAAAGGTTCAGGGGTTTTGTCGTTTTCTGCAAGGAACCTGGAAATCGAATAAGCGGGTTTATAAAACTCCGAAATATGAGGAAATTTCTGAATAAGCCCGAATAGTGTTTCATACAATGAAATCCTGCTAAACAGTTTGTTGGGAGCCGACTGGCAATGATGTAACTCATAATTCCGGCCGATTTGTGTCTTAAATAAAGAACTTTTAGTCCATCCCTTGTCAATTGCAAAACTGGCGAATTCTGGAAGGTTATCAATATTTTCCTTGTCAATGACCATCCTGAGATTAACTGTCAGGTTATTTTCCAGGCAGGTATCAATCCCATTCACAATTTTATTAAAAGTACCTGAACCATCTTTCAGGAAACGGCGGCTGTTATGTATTGAAGCCGTACCATCAAGTGTGACCTGTATTTCACGGATATGAGCCTCTTTAAGAATTGGAACATACTCCTCAAGGGTAAAACCGTTTGTAACAAAACTCATATCCATATTGGCTTCATTTGCCTTTTGAACAAGGTATTTTATTACCTGTTTTTGTTTTGAAGAGGGGATGAGGGGTTCACCACCGAATATGGTAATGTATTTTCTTCTCCCGGCAAATTTATGTTGAATATATTTAAAAAAAGTATCAATTAATTCATTGCTGACGGATGATTTGAGATTGGAGTATTCATCCTGGTAGCAATATGAGCATGCAAAGTTACAACTGTAATTTGGTACGAAAAACAGCTGAATTTCCTCTTTATCGCGTGAATCAATAAAATCGAGATATTTATTACGGTAGAGTATGGCTTCTTCCTGGTCGTCTGTGATATATCCTTTTTCAGCAAGTTCATTGATAAATTCCTTATCAGTAAATGATCTGGTATTTTTCACTGTGGTCAGCTTTCCTGCATCTTCCTGGTTTAAAATATCAGCATTACCTGTCAGAAGATTGACAAGAAAATAACTGGACGAATTTTTAATCCGGGAAAATATATTGTATTTAGAATAATACACTTATTAAGGATATGTAAATGATAATTAATAGCAGCTGACCTGGAATATCAGTCACAATACTTTTGAAGTTAAGCTTTAATCGTGACAGCCTGCTATGGTTTTTGAAGTTTTAGCACAACACTGTGCAGATTTGATTTTCCCTTCTATGGATTTCTTTTTAATTAAGCTTCTCATCTCAAAATATTTTATTTTATTAATAAAATTTCATTAATAGCTTTCACAAGTGTTTCCTTGGGCAATGCTCCCATGGTTGCCTGTGGTTGTCCCTTTACCGGAATAAACAATAATGTAGGGAGACTTGAGATTCCCAGGTTCCGGGATAATACTACCTCAGCATCAGTATCCACTTTGTACACTATAATTTTACCTGCATATTCCTTTGCAATTTCCTCTACAACGGGTGAAAGTACTCTGCATGGGCCGCACCAGCTGGCATAAAAATCAATTATTGCGGGGACATTTCCTGCATAACTCCACTCTTTGTTCTGCTCGTAATTGAAAATTTTCTGTTTAAAAGATTCATTCGTTAAGTGTGTCACAACCCCAGGTGTGGACGAGCTTATAACAAGCTTTTCCGGATCGTTGGCCTGACAATTAAAGACTAAAAATAAGATGGCCGGAGCCAAAAGGTAATAAACTTTTTTCATCCGTAAATAATTTATTATTAATGGTCGGATGGAACTCGCATGTAAGATTTTCATCCATATTTGTGTTTAACGAACATGCTCGTTTCATCAGTAATTAATTTATTTAAAATGTTAGGTTGTGTGCCTGCCTGCCGACAGGAAGGCCTGTTTACACAAAGGCACGGACCCCACATTTGATGATTATTATAATAAAATGCTTTTATTTTATAAAACATGTTATTTTCTTAAAAAATTCTTTCAAATCATTAACTATTACAGGAACAATTCCCTGTCGGCTTTTTACCTACTATGGTCCAACTGGAGACAACTGTCTTTCCTTTTTGGTAAGGTACCGATTCTTCAACTATGTTTACCTGTATAAAACCTGATTTTTCAATTTGTTTCAGGTACTTATCCCGGGTTACGGCACCTCCCCAGCACTCTGCCACTGCGACGGGATCATTACGGTATTCATCAGGTATAGAGTCAATTGAATAAATATCACTGACCACAAAACGGCCTCCCTTCTTTAGTACCCGGTAAATCTCGTTCCAAACCAATTGTTTATCGGAAGCATGATTTATTGTACAGTTTGAAATGATTAAGTCCGCCAGATTATCTGGCAAATCAAGTTTCTCAAGCTCGCATTGAATAAAGCTTACATTGGTTGTATTGAACCTGGAGGCATTGAGACGCGCCTTTTCAATCATCCCATCCGACAAATCCACTCCATAAACAAAGCCATTTTTACCAACTTTCTCTGCCAGGCGCAATACATCTGTTCCCCGTCCGCTTCCCAGGTCGATGCAAGTATCCCCGGGATGTGGTTCGGCAAAATGAATGGCATCCCCGCAGGAAAGGCAGCAATCGGCTACTGCCAGCTCACTGTACCTGATATTTATCTCTGTTTTATTCATATAAGGATCATCGTTTATAGTAACAAAAATCAATCAACATTTGTTTCTGCTGCAGGGACTGTTGAGTACAAATAATCCTAAAAGACCACCCCAGGCAGAACTTAAAAAAGGATTACCTGTTATAGGACATGAACCTGAAGAGCAACCAATAAAATGATAATA
>CAZKMG010000102.1:0-4799 GCA_964553465.1 uncultured Bacteroidaceae bacterium | reverse complement strand
TCTCCTGCTATACTGCCAATTACAATTCCAAGGAGAGGTCTCAGGAATTTCCGTGAACTTATGAATGTCTTCAGTCTATTTGAAACTGATATATCTTCGTTATTATTGTCCATGAATTTACGCTGAGATGAATTTTATATTAACTCATTAATATATGTCATTAAAAAATGTCTCGATTTTACACCAACAAACCGTTTAATCTCTTTTCCGTTTTTATACATGATCAATGTAGGAATATTCCTGACAGAAGCCCTGGAGGCCAGGTTGTGAAATTGCTCAACATTAAGTTTGAAAACATTAAGTCTTCCTTCAGTTTCCTCAGCAATTTCATTTAAAACAGGAGCCATCATTTTGCAGGGCAAACACCAGGATGCCCAATAATCGACCATGGATAAACCATTCCTAAGGTGTTTGTGAAAATTTGAATCGGTTAAAATTTTAATTTTATCACTTGTGGCTATTTCAGGAATGTTTTTCATTTTACGGTAATGGTAAAATAAATACAATCCTATGAAAGTTAAACTTATAATAAAAATTAATAACATATTCATAATTAGTAATGCTTAATATAATTTTGGAATACAAAAATAGTCGTTTTTGAGCAAAGGATGAAGTGTTTAGATAAGGCATATTATAAGCAATTAATTGAGATTGCACAACTTATTAATTGATTTAGTACTAATTTTGCAATGAATTTAGAAAAGCAACTATGAGAACTCTCACCGAATCTGATAAGGAGTTTCTTTGTGATATTCAGGCTCCCTGTTTTCAGAAACTTATACAAGATGAAATTGAATTGATTCAAAAAAGTAAAACCCAGGTTTTGTTCCGTAAAGGAGAAAATCTGACTAAACAAGGAACGTTTGCATCTTATGTCCTGTTTATCATCGATGGTTGCGTTAAACAATATGTAGAAGGGGCTGGTGACAGGAATTTTAACCTTCAGCTATTGCAGTCAGGTGATTTTATAGGTCTTTCAGTTGTTTTTAATAAAAAAACTTTCAACTATTCGACCATTGCGGTTCGAGAAACGAAAACCTTCCTGATTGAGAAGGATGCTATTGAAACTCTTGTAAAGCAAAACGGTCAATTTGCTTTTAGTATTATATCAAGATACTGTAAACAGGAAGCCATTCTGTATGAATCAATCAGGAATATTATGTATAAACAAATGAATGGACGACTTGCATATACATTACTGTATCTTGGTTCTGAAAATTTTAACGGAGAGAGTATATTTACCCATCTTTCAAGAAAAGATATTGCTGACTTTGCCGGAATTTCGACAGAAAGTACTGTTAAATTACTTAAAATTTTCGAGAAAGACGGATTGATCAAATTAGCTGATAAAAATATTGAAATTAAAAATCCGGATGCATTGAATGAGATAAGTAAAAAGGGATAGAAATATTAACAGAAAACAAAAAGAAATCCTTTTCCAAAATCTTCTTTAAAGTGAGATGAGGAGCTTTCTGCAATTTTCACCGTGTCGGGTAAAACAATCAAACAAAACAATCCGAACTCATAAAGTTAACCGGACACTATTCTAATCAAATAGCTAATGTGTGAATGATGTAATTCTCCCCGAAAATTATGTAACATTTCTTTATTTGCATGACCATATCTTTAAAGTCACAATTAGGGATTATTATAGTATGGTGAATTATATTATTTTGATTAACTTGTAGAAATAGCCAGAAATTTTGAGTACAAGAAGAATCGTATTCGACAAAAAACAGGAAATTAAATTGGTATGTTGATCACGAATATATTGTTGATAAAGTAAGTATCATATTATGAAAAAAGTCATTGATTGCGCTAGATTATGATCCGACTGCACAAAAAGTGGCAGAAGCAGGTTTTTTAATGACAAAAGCCATGAATGCTAAAGTTGTACTGCTTCATGTTATATCTGACCCGGTGTATTATTCTTCATTGGAATACTCCCCAATAATGGGATTTACCGATAATATGGATCCTTTGCAATTAGACAATATTGATGGACTGAAAAAGCAACTCAACTTTTGCTTAATAAAATAAAACACCATCTGGGTGATAATTCCATTCAAACCCTTGTAAAAGAAAGTGATCTTGCTGAATCTATTTTAAATACTGCAAAAGAATTGAAAGTTGACATTATTGTTATGGGCTAACATAGCATACGGTGGTTGGATGAAATATTAATGGGAAGTATTACGGAAAAAGTTTTACATCACACTTCAATCCCTCTATTCATCATTCCAACTAAAAGTAAACATTGAAAACTAAAGGTTTGACCATTTCAAAACATATTGCGGGCCAGTCTCCGGATTTTATCACAAGCCTTCCGTTCATGCTTGCTCTGACTATGACTTCGCCGCAGCTTCAGCACAGGCCTTCAGCGAGGAGGTAAAATGGGATAACTTAATTGACCATGAAAAAACAATGGTGTCCAGTAAAAAATAAAATTTTAAAACATGAAACGAGCATGTTCGTTAAACATAAGCATGTATGAAAATCTCACATGGGAGTTCTCCCGCAATACGTGAATGGCAGTGGTGCCATTAAATTAACTAAACTATTATCTCATGAAAACAATTATTGTTCCCCTGGATTTTTCAAATGAGTCATTAACGGGTTTGAATTTGTCATTAATGATGGCTAAAAAAACCGGAGCGAATATTCAAATGATTCATGTTATTGATATGAAAACTGATGCTGATAAGGAACTTCTGGAGAAGGAGAATCAGCAGGCAAAAAGGAAATTTGAAAATATTCTTCAGAATTACAAAGAAAAAAGTAATATAAAGGGTAGCTTAACCTATACAATAAAATCAGGTAAGATATTTAAGGAGGTGACAAGCTTTGCAGATGATTATGATGAAGCTATGATTGTGCTTTCAACCCATGGGAAATCTGGTTTTGAAGAATTGTTCATCGGGGGTAATGCTTACAAAATAACCTCTCATTCAAAGAAACCGGTGATCACAGTCAGAAGAAGCAAAATATCTTCAGGGATTCAAAAAATAGTATTACCTCTGGATTATTCAATTCAGACGAGGGTAAAGGTCCCCTATACAGTTAATCTGGCAAAACTTTTCAATTCAGAAATTCACCTACTTTCCGTAAGCACCTCAGATTTAAAGAGTATTGATAAAAAACTTCATCAGTATGTCAAGCAAGTATCTGCTTACATTGAATCTCATAAAGTTCCTTTTGTGGCCAAGCATCTTCAGGGGAAAAATCTTACTGATATAACGATTGATTATTCCCAATCCATAGATGCTGACCTTATTTCAATTATGACTGAGCAGGAGAAGAGCGTTTCCAATTTATTGCTGGGCACCTATGCTCATCAAATGATAAACAAGTCATTTATTCCTGTTTTGTCCTTTCCATCCCATCATTTAACTCAGACAGCTGAGGATTTCAGAACCCAAGGAATATTATATAGTTAAAGGCTGTTTTGGGTCGGATTAAAATAGTGATGATACGAATCACGAAGACTGGCTGCTGAAGCGTTTAATTTGAATTTAAACAAAATGGAAGATCGACACCATCTCACTTTTGTAACCTATGAAGAAGGGAAACTCACTCTTAAAGAATATCTCAACAGGGTAGTATTTTATCAGAAACTTGCATTCACACAGATAAGGAATGGATAATTGTTACCGTTAACAAGATAATAAATCATAAAATCAAAATGAGACATGAGAATGAAAACAAAAAAAGTTTTTAAAAATAAAAAAGAGATGTTAGTAAAAAAGGGGTTTGAAGTGGCCAATGTTACCGATCCGAATAAGATAGATATAAAGGATATCCCATTATCTCAGGAACTTTTGCGAAAGATGAATGCTTATTGGCGGGCCGCCAACTATCTGTCAGTTGGACAACTCTACCTATGTGACAACCCTTTGCTTCGGGAGTCGCTAAAACAGTCGCATATAAAGTCGATGTTGCTTGGACACTGGGGCACCACTCCCGGGCAAAACTTTATATATGTTCATTTAAACCGAGTCATCAAGAAGTATGATCTGGATATGTTCTATATCGCAGGGCCAGGGCACGGAGGTCCAGCGCTTGTGGGCAATACTTACCTCGAAGGCACCTACAGTGAGATTTATCCTGATATCAGTCAGGATGAATCAGGTCTGAAAAAACTGTTCAAACAATTCTCATTTCCGGGTGGAATTCCAAGCCATGTTTCGCCAGAGTGTCCAGGATCGATTCACGAGGGTGGTGAGCTGGGATATTCGCTTAGCCACGCCTTTGGAGCTATTTTCGATAACCCGGAGCTGATTGTTGCCTGCGTTATCGGTGATGGCGAAGCTGAAACAGGACCGCTTGCTACTGCATGGCACTCCAATAAATTTCTTAATCCGATCACTGATGGGGCAGTTCTGCCAATTTTGCATCTCAATGGGTACAAAATAGCTAATCCAACCGTGCTTGCAAGAATTAGTCATGATGAACTTGATCAATTACTTCGTGGCTATGGATGGATGCCTTACTTTGTTGAAGGTGATGAACCAGAAAAAATGCATCAACTCATGGCAAGTACTTTGGAAAAGACCATCGAAAGTATTCGGCAAATGCAAAGTAATGCACGAGACAAAAACAACACTACTCGACCACTTTGGCCGATGATCGTTTTGAACACACCCAAAGGGTGGACCGGACCGAAAGAAGTTGATGGACTGCAAATTGAAGGCACCTTTAGAGCACACCAGATTCCATTGCTGGTGGATTCTGAGCATCCCCATCATCTACACCTTCTGGAAAACTGGATGAAAAGCTATAAGCCTGAAGAACTTTTCGAT